>CALVHY010000023.1 GCA_944329205.1 uncultured Bacilli bacterium
TGCCGTGAAAGGGCAGTGTGTTAAGCCGCTTCACCAACTGGCCAAAAAAATGGTGGGACTGGGGGGACTTGAACCTCCGACCTCACGCTTATCAGGCGTGCGCTCTAACCAGCTGAGCTACAATCCCACATATCGCGCACTAAATAAATGGTGTCCCCTTAGGGATTCGAACCCTAGACCCACTGATTAAGAGTCAGTTGCTCTACCAGCTGAGCTAAGGAGACATCAAATAAATGCTATTTAATTATATCATAAATTTTATAATATGCAATACTAATTTCATCTTTTTTTCACTTTTTTATCACTTTCATTTTGGGAAATTTAGCTTGCATATATTCATCTGGATACAATTCATCAATTACTTTAAATACTACATTTGTCGATCCTTCATTATTAGCACGATCAGAATATCTAATCGCTGCTATAGTCGTTAAGGCTAAATTACCAAGCATAAATACCCCGACTATAACGGTAACAATATTATATGCCCGTCCCTCTACTTTTACAATTATCTTTTTTAAAGACGGATAAACAAAGTCCACACAAAACGCCGCAATTAACCCCCAAATAAGACAATATGGCAAGTATATCCTCCCAGCTATATTTAAATTAAAACTTGAATAATTCCAAGTGGAAGTACCTAAAATATACTCCTCAAATAAACTGCCAAAATATTCAAAAGCACTTCCAAGAATTACGCCAATAACAAACTTTTGCCAAAACTTTTTATTTCGATAGTTATTCATCATTAAAATAATAAAAACTAAACCTAGACCATAAATCGGTTTAAAAGGTCCATACAATAACCCTTGTTTATTTATCCATGCTCCGTTTTTAATATAATACCAAATTGTTTCTAAAACAAATCCCAAAAGGCAACCTATAACAAATAGCCAAACAATATCTGCTAATTTTATTCGATCTTTTTTACTTTCCATATAAATCACAATTTTATTATACCAATTAAATTGCTTTCTGTAAATGTTTTCATTTTTAAACATTTATGTTAAAATAATACATAGAGGTGAAAAAATGCAAAAATATTATTACAAAACTTTAAGTAAAGCCAAAAGACAAGAAATAATTGCTAAATACGATCAAAAATATGCTAAAAGTGACTTTAAATTAAGATTAACAAGACTTTTAATATATAGTTTTATCGGCTATATATTTAGCATTTTCTTAATTATTTATGGTATTATCAGAAAGGAAAGTTTAATTGAAAATCTCTTAATTGCTATTCCTCTTATCATCGCATCAACAATTTTCCTCATTGGAAGATATTACGCCAAAATAAGATTATTAAATGAAATGGCTTTAAAAGAAAAAAAGTGATTCGATTTTGATCGAATCACTTTTTATAAATTAGCCATTTCTTTTTCTAGCTCTTCTTTATTTTTAAAACCAACCAATCTTTTCGCTAGCACCCCGTCTTTAAAAAAGCAAATAGTGGGAATACTCATTACCCCAAAATTGGCAGCTAATTTTTCATGAGTATCAACATTTATTTTAAGAATATTTCCCTCCATACTCTCAAGCACAGGTCCCAGCATCTTACAAGGTCCACACCAGTCTGCATAAAAATCAACTAACCATACGCCTTCTTTTATCACATCTTCCAAATTTTCTTTTTCCAAATATTTAATCATTATTTTCCTCCTCAAAAGTATCAACAACCAATTCTGCTCCTGCAAAATCTAATTTACCATCAGCGATCAATTCTTTAGCCACATCCGGTGTTATAATTTGATATTCTAGCATAATGCTTAATATTTCACCATTATAAGCATCCTTATTATCACTATTTTCATACTTCTCTTGCAAATCATTTATTTCCATTATTGCTTGATAAGTATCATCTACCATTCCCCCGATAAAAGGTGTTTTATCAATAATACTCATAGCAACAGTACTTTCCTTAACCCAAGTATGACTAGCATTAAACTGTAATAAAACAAATAATATGATAAAACTAAATACCAAAGCTTCTACAAAACCTAAAACGGCTCCTATAATTTTTGAGGGAATACCTAAAATAATTGTCATAGTCAAAACTTTTTCAATAATTCCCGTAACTTTCAAGATAATAGCAAGAATACTATAAAGAACAATAAAGACTAAAACATATGCTAAACCCTCATATAATAATATGTTTAAAGTTACTAAACCTTGCCAACTACCACTAAATTCTAAAAATGGACCAAAATCATACAATAACTCAGCAACAGGATTTTTTAAATAATAAGCAATAATTACTACCGCAATAGTACCTATTAATCCGACTAAAGTCCGTATGGCTCCCTTCTTAAAACCTAAAACAGCTCCTAAAAGCAAAAACAATATTACAATCGCATCAACAATTGTCATTTTATCAACTCCTTACCATAATTATATCCTAATTTTTTTGAAAAATAAAGTAATATGTGATATTATATAGTTGTGAGGTGTAAAATGACGATTGTATTTAAAGTAAGTGATAATATTAAACCCTTAATGCTTGATTTTTATCAAGATAAAATGACTCTTAAAAAACCGCCTTATTCAGTTTTTCAAGCTAAGGAATATGACTGTGTCATAACGTTATACGAATCAGGTAAAGTTATGTTTCAAGGCCTTGGCGCTGATATTGAAGCAAGTTATTGGCTGGAAGAAGAAAGAATTAAAAATAACCGCCAAATTGACATCAAAACTGGTCAAGACAAAAAAAGTTCTTTCGAAAAAAAAGAATTTTTTAACGAAGATACTATTGGTTCTGATGAAGTAGGAACAGGAGACTTTTTTGGACCTATCGTGGTCAGTGCCACTTATGTTTCAAAACAAGACATAGCCTTTCTTCTTGATCTAGGTGTTCGTGATTCCAAAAAAATTACTGATGAAAAAATCAAAAAAATTGCTCCCGCTATAATCAAAAAAATACCCTATACCACCTATATTCTTGATAATACTACCTATAATAAAAACTGGAGCAAAAACTTAAATATGAATAAAATCAAAGCTATCTTACACAACAAAGTATTAGTAAGTCTTAAAAGTAAAAATTATCCCTATCAAAAAATTGTTGTTGATCAATTTGTCTATCCCCAAAAATATTACGAACACATAAAAGACGCTAAAGAAAAAGTCTTAGACATAACTTTTACAACCAAAGCAGAAGACAAATGTTTATCTGTTGCTGCTGCCTCCATTATATCTCGTTATATCTTTTTAAAAGAAATGGCTAAATTAAGTCAAGAACTAGGCGTAGACCTCCCCAAAGGAGCCGGCCCCACTGTCGATCAAGTTGGCCTTGATATTGCCCAAAAATACGGATTTAATAAACTTTATGAAATAGCTAAAATGAATTTTAAAAATAAAGACAAAATAAAAAGTGGTTTAAAATAGCCGCTTTTTAAGTGCAAATATCTAATATTAATAATTCCAAAGCCTGATATTTATCCAACTTCCCCCTTTTAATTTTCAAATCTATATCTGATAGTTTTACTAACCACTCTTCTAGTTCTCGCTTCTTATAAGGGAATGCTTTTTTTAAATATTTATCCAATTGCCAATCCATTAATTTTAAACTATTTAATATTTCAAATTCTCTTTTATTTTGTTCTAATAATATTTTAATATTTAGCATTATTCGCAAATCTCTTGCTAATAAGCTCAATAATACCGTTGGCTCTACTTTCATAACTTTTAAATCTTTTAACAGTTCATAACTAAGCTCTAAATTACCATCAACTAAAGCATCAATGAAGCGAAAATTATTAGTATTAAGTGATTTAGAAACAATATTTTCTACATCTTCTTTTTTAATAAAGCAAGGTTTATTATAATAAAGCAATATTTTATTTACTTCTTGCATCACAATATCATAATTATTTAAGGAATTATTAACAATATATCTTACTGTATCTTTATCAATCTTATAATTTAAAGAATTTAAATATTTTTGCACTCTATCTTCTATTTCATAGGGTTTTAAAGCAGGAATTGAAATTATCTTAAATTTTTCCTTAATAATCTTACAAATTTTTTTCCTAGCATCTATTTTTTCATTACATATAAATATTAATCGTGACAAAGGATTAGGATTATCTAAATATTTTAAAAGCATATTAGTTTCTTTTTCGCTTAATTTTCCACTTCCCCAAAAATTAGCATTTCTTACAATAATATATTTTTTCTCTTCAAACATTGAATAATATCCTGCTTCAAGTAAAACTTCTTCAATTGTATTTACTGCCATATCAAAAGACGTAATATTTTTATTATCACCAACTATATTACCTACAGCCTCATTTATTAAAAGAATACTTTCTCCTGTTATTAAAACTACATTCATATCAATCACTTTCTAATTATATCATTAAATTCCTAAAATATATAGCTTAATTTCTAAATGGAGGATATGTTTTTATTTCTAATTTTCCTTTTTTTAATTTCCATTCAATACTTCCATCTTGATCCGTTCTATATATTATTGATGCCGCTAAATTATCAAGCACTTCCTGATTAGGATGCCCATATCTATTATTTCTCCCCACACTTATAATTGCATATTTAGGTCTAATGCTTTGAATAAATGCTTTACTAGAACTACTCTTACTCCCATGATGACCAACTTTTAAAATATCAATATTTTCAAGCGAATATTTCTTCAAAATATCCTTTTCCACCTCACTTCCCGCATCTCCCATTAAAAGTAAGTTAAATCCTTCTATTTGCGTATAAATTACATTCGAATTATCATTTTCATTATCATAAAGCAAATCATTCAAAAAATATAGTTTATTACTTCCAACCTTTAATTGGGTAATATTTTTTTGATAAATAATTTTTTTATCGTTTAAAGCTTCCATCACTTCTAATTCCAAATCATTAAAACTATCATTATTATAGATTACTTTTAAAACATTAAAATTATCTACTAAATTAATAACTTCTCCCATATGATCAAAATCACCATGAGTGGCAATAAAGACATCTATTTTAGTTATCCCAAGGCTTTTTAAAAACGTGATAACATTACTAGCATTATCATAAGTTTTGTTTTTCTCTTCCCATTCCTCAGATTGATAAGTTATCTTGCCCCCAATATCAATCATTACCACATAGCTCATACCCTTACCAACTATAACTGTCGCATCACCCTGTCCTATATCTAAAAAATATATATACGAATTACTATTTAAAAATGGACATAATTTCCACATTCCAACCAATATTACAATAATACCCACATACTTAACATGATATTTATAAATAAGATAAACACTTAAATAATATACCAAAATAAAGATTACATTAATTTTAGGAACAACTAAATTAACTGCTAATAAATTTAAGCTCTTCGTTATAAACTCTAACCCACTAATACCAATAGATAATATATTATCTAAAACCGGCATAATAAACGTTAAAAGGGTTAAAGGAAATAATATTACAGTAACTAAAGGTACAATAATAGTATTATTAACTATTGTCATCAAATTTACTTCATAAAAATTATAAATAGTGATTGGCAAGCTAAACAAAAAAGCAATAGCACTAATTTTAATTAGTTTTAAAAAATAATTACCGCTTATTTTCTTACTAAATAATATTAATCCAAAACTAGTTATAAAAGAATAAATAAAGCCTAAATTATATATATAAAAAGGATCAATTAACACCAATAATAAAAACAACAAATATAAAACATTAAGCGTAGGCAATCTCAATTTAATTTTTCGATTTAACAAAAGGAAAATATATAATAACCCCCCTCTAACAACTGATGGGGTAAAGCCCACTAAAAACATGTAGAAAAAAAGGAAAGTAACTACTATTACATCTACAACTCCTTCTTTAAGATGAACTTTTTTTAAAATAGCATTTAACATCATCGCAATAGCACTAATATGCATACCCGAAACAGCAAAAAGATGAGTCGTCCCACTTTCTTGATATTCTTTATAAGTATCATTATCTATATAATCAATTTCTCCCAAAATTAAAGCATACAAATAAGCTTTTGAACTAGCAAATTCATCAATTTTTTTCATAAATTTACTTTTAATATTATTTAAAAAATCCGTCTCTTTCGTCAAGCTTATTTTTGAAGCCCTAAAAGTAATATAAATATGATTATTATAAAGATACTCTTTATAATTAAAAGTATTAGGAATCGTATTATTATATGCCTCTGTTACTGTCCCCACCAAATTTACTTTAGCCCCAATTAAAAGGTTATCTTCTAAATACTCTTTTTCCTCTAAACTATTAATATAATAAGTTACCTGCACTTTTTCTTTATCTTTAATTAGCAAGCTAAGTTTATTTCCATCAATCATAAAAGATATAATTTGTCCCGATAATTCTGTTGTCTTATCGGATATTAAAGATTCATAAGTAATAGCTTTCGTAAATATTAAAACATAGATAATAATCAATACTAAGCTGATAACGATAAATAATTTAGACTGTAATATAATCCTTAATCTTTGCAAAAATGGCATCGCCTATTCCATTTACATTTAAGATATCTTGGATTTCTTTAAAGCCACCATTAGTTGTACGATATTCAATAATAGCTTCTGCTCTAGCATCCCCAATACCGGATAATTCCGTGAGCTCTACTTTACTAGCGGTATTTATATTAATTAGTTGGGTATTATTTTCTGCATCATCCCCACTAGTAGTTGGCTCGTTATTAACTATTTCCTCACTCTCATAAGTCGTATCTTCACTATTTATAGGATCATTAGCCACTCCATTAGTTATATTAGCACTTTCTTTATTACTTGTAATAATTACACTCTCTGTTTTTGTTATACAATCATTAATATCATAAGACGAACTGACACAATTAGAAGCAGTTTGTTCTAAAACAGCTTTATTTTCAGTGGAATTATTACTAGTTTTACTACTTGCTTTAATTTCTTGATTCGTATAAATATAAATAACCATTTCATCAGTCACTTTTTTACTTAAATTAATGCCATCTTGATAAGCATCATCTAAAAAGCCCCCCGCAAGATTAACAACATCATTTATAATACTTTCCGCCTTTACTTCATAAACACCCGGCTTAGCAATGGCTCCTTTTATATCAACATAAATAGTTGCCTCTTCGCTAATATTACTCTCCTCCTCAGCCTCATTATCAAAATTAGCAACTAAATTATTATCACTACTAACTTCTTCTTTTTTAAAAAAAACTCCATAAGCCGTAATAGCAATACAAACTAACAGCAACAAACCATAAACAAGATCCTTCCCGTATTGTTTAATAATTAATAATATATCTTGCATTTTTCCTCCTTTCCGCCACCATTGTAACAGAAGAGATTTTAAAATGCAAAAGGCAAATTTAATACATTTCCCTAGCGAAATTGATATATTTGCGCATAGAAATCAATACCTTTCACCATGCAAATCACTACTATTAGCATTTTTTCTTTTTTTTAAATAAAAAAGCAAAAAGAAATAAAATTACCAAAAAACAAACAACCGCAATAAGAGGAGCAATATATTCCGGCATATAAGTATCACTTTTTATTTTTAAAGAAGTAAAATAATCATTACTTTCTAAGACCATTTCACTTTGATAAGGATAAACCTCCAAATAATAACTCATTTGTTCCTCATCATTATAAACTGTTATCACCACTTCTGTAACTTCATCATTAATATGATTATTATAAATAGATATTTGATCATTATCATCGATTAAATATTCCAACTCTAAAAAATTATCATCACTTGTCATATTTACGGTATATCTTGTATTTAAAGGATCAAAATTAACTGATATTTCGCCATTTAAAATGGTAAGTTTTTGCAACATAAGTTCCACCTAAATTTAGTTTAAACAAAAAAAGAAAGTTTATACTCTCTTAAATAAGTTTTATCAAAATTTCATTCATAATATATAATTTTTTAGGATTAATATACACATATCCATCCTTATAAATTAAATCTCCCCTTTTAATTAAAGGCTTAATTGGAAAAATATTTTGCATATTCTCTTCAAACTTATCAAAAAAATGTTCCAAATTAATTCCTTCTAACTTTCGAAATCCCAAAATAAGCTCATTTTCCATATTATCAACTTTACTCATTAACGACTTACTGCTGATAAAGTTCCCTTTTAAATATTCAGTTAAACTCTTAGTATTCTCATAACGAATTGCCTCTACGAATCCACTTGCCCCCACTCCAAAACCATAATACTCTTCATTATTCCAATAAGTCAAATTATGTTTTGATAAAAAACCTTTTTTAGCAAAATTAGACACTTCATAATGAACATATTTTTTCTTTTTTAGTATTTTCCTAATCGTCTCATACATTTTAAGATCATGCTCTTGTTCAATAGGTTTAATTTTATTTAACCCCACTAAAGTATTTTTTTCAATAATCAAACTATAAGTACTAATATGTTCCGGCTTAAGTTTTAACATTTTCTTTAAATCTTTACGCAATACTCCAATAGTTTCTCCAGGAATCGCATACATAAGATCAACATTAATATTTTTAAAGCCAATTTTTCTTAATAATGCTATCTTTTTTTTCGCCTCTTTAAAATTGCTTTCTCTTTTCATAAAATCCAGTTTTTCCGAATCAAAAGACTCAATTCCTATACTTAAACGATTAACACCTAAACCATATAGCAATCTAAATTTTTCTTCTTCAATATCATTTAAATTAGCTTCAAAAGTAAATTCAATCTTATCACTCATCTTAAATTTAGCTATTACTTCAAACAATGCTTTTAACTCAAAAATAGATAAAGAACTAGGCGTACCTCCGCCAATATAGAGGGTTTCAATAGCTTCTCCCATATAAACGTTATCTATTTCTTGAGCCAATCTCTCCAAGTATGGCAAAACCCAATCATGATTATACATTACTTTACAAAAATCGCAATAAGAACAAATACTATTACAAAAAGGAATATGAATATAAACAGACTTAATTTTTTTCATTTATTCATCCCCCTCTTTTAAAACAGCTAAAAACACATCACTTGGAACTTCCACCGAACCAATCATTTTCATTTTTTTCTTACCTTCTTTTTGCCGTTCCAATAATTTTCTTTTTCTCGAAATATCTCCCCCATAACATTTAGCTAAAACATTTTTCCGCATGGCCCTTATTGTTTCCCGAGCAATTACTTTTGATCCGACACTAGCTTGAATCGGTGTTTCAAACATTTGCCGAGGAATTAATTCTTTTAACTTATTAACCATTTTTCGACCTCTATCATAAGCAAAATCTTTATGAACTATAATGCTTAAAGCATCGACAACTTTTCCATTTAATAAAATATTCATCTTTACTAAATCAGATTCTTGATAACCACTAATTTCATAATCAAAAGAAGCATAACCTTTCGTATAACTCTTTAACTTATCAAAAAAATCATAGACAATCTCAGATAAAGGGATATTATAATGAATATTTACTCGTGCCTCATCAATATACTCCATACTTTTATATATGCCTCTTTTATTTTGACATAACTCCATAACAGGACCAATGTACTCACTAGGAACAATAATATTCGTATAAATAAAAGGTTCTTTTATCCATTCCATACTACCTTTATCCGGCATCTTATTTGGTGAATCAATCTTCATAATCTCGCCACTAGTTAATTTAACCTCATATACCACACTAGGATGTGTCGCAATAATATCTATTCCAAACTCCCGTTTTATTCTTGTCATAATAACATCCATGTGAAGCAATCCTAAAAATCCCGTCCGAAAACCAAATCCTAAAGCTTCACTACTCTCAACTTCAAAACTTAAAGCTGCATCATTCAGTTTAAGTTTGTTTAAAGCTTCTTTTAATTCTTCAAAACGATTAGGTTCAACGGGAAAAAGTCCTGAATAAACCATAGGTCGCATTGGTTTATATCCCTTTATCGCCTCTGTTGCGGGATCATCAAATAAAGTTATGGTATCTCCTACCAGCACTTTAGATATATCTTTAATACTAGCACAAACAAAGCCAACTTCTCCAACTTCTAAAACCTCTTTTTTCACTTCCTTCGGCGTCGATACTCCTAACTCAACAATTTCAAAATCAGCATTACTTTGCATTAATTTAATATGATCTTTTAAATGAAGAGTCCCACTAGCCACTTTAACTAAAGCTATAACTCCCCGATAAGCATCATATTTACTATCAAAAATCAAAGCTCTTGTCTTAGTATCTTTACTATCTTCAGGAGCCGGTATTCTTTTAATAATTGCTTCTACCAACTCAGGAATACCTTCCCCGGTTTTGGCACTACACAAAATAATTTCTTGTTCTTTAAAGCCAAATACACTTTTTAATTCACTTATCACTTTTGGCACATTAGCATTAGGTAAATCGATCTTATTAATAACAGGGATAATTGTTAGATTTTGTTCTAAGGCAAGATAAAGATTAGCAATCGTTTGGGCCTCTATTCCTTGGGCCGCATCAACCACAAGGATTGCACCTTCACAAGCTGCTAAACTTCTTGATACTTCATAAGAAAAATCAACATGACCCGGAGTATCAATTAAATTTAAAGTATATTCTTCTTTCTCATAAGTTGTATTTAATTTAACAGCATTTAACTTAATTGTTATTCCTCGTTCTCTTTCCAAATCCATACTATCTAACAGTTGATCTTTCATCTCTCTTTTATCAACTGCCCCTGTATACTCCAAAATCCGATCAGCAAGCGTACTCTTCCCATGATCTATATGAGCAATAATTGAAAAATTACGTATATTTTTATTATTCATATCTAACACCACTTAATATTATACAAGAAAAAAGAAAAAGATTAAAGTCCAACTTTAATCAATTTATAACTTGAAATGGGTCAGAAGCTGTACCGGCACCGGATAATACAACATCAGCCGAGAGATTAATTACTGGGCGCACACCCCATGTGTTACTCACTCTTTCGTTACTGAGGTAGCCATTCGAGCGCACAATAAACACGTGAGTATAGCTACCGTTATAGGTAGACGGAGACATTATCCAATAATTTTGGTTTGTATATAAATAATAACTACTATTACTTGTATCCCACACTCCACCAGCATAAGCTACTTCATCGGCTGTGATTAAGCCGACTGGATAAGTTAACGCTTCGTTTCCGATTCCTGATCCTGCCACTGTATATATATCGCTTTCATCAGGGCAATCATATGTTGGTGTTTTATTTATATACAATCTATATCTTGCTCCATAATATGTTTCGGTTCTTCCTGTTCCTCCTGTATCATTTGGTGCTCCTTCATTTGTTGTGGTTGACGTTCTATCTCCACAAAATCCTGTGGTTGTCGATATCTTATTTGTATAGTCTGTATTATTTGCTATGTTATCTTGGTACCATTCATCTACTCTTCCCTTTATTGTACTATTTGTCCCTAACCCATGCACCTCTCCACTCGTATACATGTATCCTACATACATGTTATTGTAAGGCGAACTGTTGAAACTACTGGCGCTGGATAACTGAGTTCCTGTTCCCGTGGTACTTGTACTGGTGCCATTATAGATGATTCTGACAGTACCATCGCCATTAATTCTGATGATCCGCCAATAGAATCCGGCAAACTGTAACCAATTTTCGGTGGTGTTACCAGCAAAGTAATAACTTGTACTATTCCCATCCAGTGCTTGGTATATTATTCCATCTGTATTTTCTGTTAATGATACGCCAAAATCTGTTCTTTCTTGAATTGTTTTATTTGCTAATATTGATTGACAGGCTGATCCACATATTATATCAAAATACAAATAACAACTAGTCCCACTTTTTGTTAAATTAGAGGTAATTAATTCCTTGTTATGATAATCCCATCTTACAGTTGCCCCATTACTACATACACTTTTCTCACTATTTAACTCATATCCACTTTGAGGTATATCTTCACTTTCTAGGTATGATCCATCTTCTTGTTCAATGTAGGATGCTATAATTTGAATGTCAGGTTTGGTATTACTCATCTCTACTGTTACTTCACCAGTAAAAGTGCCGCCTATATCACTGTTTTGATTTTCATCTAAGTTTGGATATTCTAATACAACATAGTAATACACCGTTTCTCCACTTGATAAGGCTGTTATAAACTCATCTTTAACAAGGGTTATGTTGGTATCCCCTGTATTTATTGTGCCACTTGCTACACTCGTTCCTAAGGAATCAATGTTACTTATTGAACAATTTTCTAAATACCTGATGGCGCCATTTACTGTTTCTCTTGTTTTCTCACATGTTGCTGTTACATCTATGTTTGTGCTTGTTTTATATACAGTATAATTAAGGGGTGTATTTAACGTATTAGTTCCTTCCCATATTAAGTTATAGGGTATTAATTCATTATCGCCGGTTGCCGTTACTCTAACCCTTGCTACATTTGTGTGTCCTGGATATATATCGGTATCATTAAACTCTAATGTTCCTTCAACTATAAAGGTAGAATTATTAATATTTACGAGTGTTCCCTCTCCAGTTGATGAGGAACCACTACTAAAGATGCTCCCCGAGAAGTATGCTAGTGATATACCTCCTACTAATAATAAGGCTAATACGATAATTATTAATCTTTTTTTCATGATACTTCCTCCCATAAGCTCTACTTCATTTCTTATTTTTTATCAAAAACATATAATGGTACTTATTAGATACCCTATATTAAATAAATTATAGCAAGAGTTTTTGTACCTTGTCAAGGTACTTTTTGGAAAATATTAAAGAATTTATAGTAACCTTAATTCAGGAGGTAAACAAATAATGATGAAACTATTAGCTAACGATTATGAACCACATGAAACTTTTAAAATAATCCGCGAATGGACAGGCCTTACTCAAGAAGAACTTGCCAAAGAACTTAACCGACGCAGTAGACATGGCATCAAAAACATCGAAACCGGTAATGCAAGATATTATTTTGAAACAATTCTTGAAGTATGCAAAAAACATAATATTAAAATAATATTTGAAAAGGATAACTAAATATCTAGCTATCCTTTCTTTTTAGTACTTTTTTTTAACTCTTTTTTCTTTTTTTTAGCTTCTTCTCTCCACTTTTTCATCATTTCAAAAACATTATTATTTAAATCAGGGAATGCTTTTAAAAGTCTATTGGGAAAAGCTTTAAAGCCAGCGATACTTTCTTTTAATCTTTTTTCAAATATAACAGGTATCATTGCAATCTTTTCATTTTTCAATTCTTCCACAATTATTATTCTATTTCGCAAATTATAAGCTATAACAACAGAATATATAACATCTAAAACAAATATAATACTAAATATAATGGCTAATATCATCCACACTCTAAAAGAAAACAAACTAAACAAAAAGTAAAAACCAGGCGTAACAACATAGATAATAAACAAAGCTAAAATTCCAAAAGCAAAAGAATTTTGTAAACAAATTCGCCCATTTAAATTATATTTACGATTAGAATAATCCCACCATTTATTATGAAATATTTTCTCAAGTAAAAATGATGTAAAATACTCTAAAGCACTAGTAATAATCATTCCAAAAACAAAAACAACTACAGGATCTTCATAATATCTAAGTAAGCAAAATAAAATAAGTAAGGCCCCAAGTCCATAAATTGGGATAACCGGCCCACACAAAAATCCTCTATTAACAAACTTTTTGGAGCCTAAATAACACCAAAAAACTTCTAATAAATAGCCAATAAAAGAACTAAAATAAAAAATTAAACTACTATACACTAATATTTCTTTCATACTAACCACACTTTAATTATATCACTTAACTTCTCATAAAACTATTCTTTTTAATACATATTTTCATTTTTCCCTCATATAATCTAGTAGATATAGAAAGGAAATATTTATGATTAATAAACAAAACTTATGGTTTTTAACCCTTTTTTCTCTAATTATGGTTCTAAGCATTTATTACCTAACCATGTCTAATGATACTCTATCTTCTCTAAATGTAAGTAATGAAATCGAAGAAAAAACTGATCTTGTTATTTCTGAAGAAAACGATACTTTAGTTGCTCTAAAGGTTGCCGATGAAGAACAGTTACTTATGCGTCTTGAAGAACTTGAAAACGTTTTACTAAGCGATACTGCTACTTTACAAGAAAAAAATGATGCTTATGAAGAATTACTTACTTTAAATAAAACCGAAAGTGAAAAAGAAGCTATCGTTAAATTAATCAAAGAAAAATTCTCTTTAGACTCTGTGGTTAGTATAAATGAAAGTAATATCACTATTACTATTGCCAGCACCACTCATGATGCCACTTTAGCCAATAATATTATCCGCAGCGTCCAAGAACTTTATGATACAGATAAATATATAACCGTTAAATTTAGTTAATTAGGCTTTCTATTTAACCTTTTTTTAATAATCCTCATAAAATACACTAGAAATATAATAGAAATGAGTGATTATACCTATGAAAAGAAGTATATTAACTAATCGCGAAAAAGAAGTATTTGAATTATTAGTCCAAAACAAATCAACCAAAGAAATTGCCGATATATTAAAAATTAGTGAAAAAACTGTTCGAAACCACATATCAAATACCATTCAAAAACTAGGGGTCAAAGGAAGAGCTGGCGCCGTCATTGAACTAGTTAGATTAGGCGAAATTATATTATAATTTAATCTCCATCCGGAGATTTTTTTAGTACTTAAAATCAAACTAATTACGTATATATTTAATGGTGATATTATGCTTAAAAAATCATCTTTAAGAAGAATAATAGTTTCAACTATAGCTTTAATCATTACAAGTATCCTCTATTTTTTTCCCACTGAAGAAAATCCTACTTTAACCAAAAACATCGAATATGTTTCTGTCAATAATGTTCCTATTTATTTATTAAATCCTGATAACTATGTTGTAAGGACCAACATTGCAATTGATAACACTGACAGTTTAAAACAAGCCCAAGAATTAATTTCTGCTTTAACAATTGGCTCCTCCAAAACTGAATATATTTCCGATCATTTTACCCAAATAATTCCTCAAAACACCAAAGTATTAGATATTTCCTTAGAAGATGGTTTATTAAAAATAAACTTTTCAAAAGAAATTCTAAACATCGCCAAAGATATGGAAGAAAAACTAATTGAATCTCTAGTCTATACTTTAACAGAAATAAAAGGCATTGAAGAAATTATGATTTTTATAGAAAGTACTAAATTAGAAGTTTTACCCCAAAGCAACATTAAACTTCCTAACACTTTAGATCGCAGCTATGGAATAAATAAAGTTTATGATATAACAAACATCAAAAATTCCACTAAAACAACCGTATATTATATCGGCGAATTTAATGATTTAGTCTATTATATTCCTGTAACTAAAATAGATAATAGCCAAGAAAATAAAATCGAAATAATTATCGATGAATTAAAATCGAGTCCCATTTATGAAACAAACTTAATGAGTTACTTAGCAAGTTCAGTTGAATTAGAAAACTATGAAGAACTTGAAAATCAAATTATTCTAAGTTTTAATAATGCGATATTTGATGATTTCACAGAGCAAAATATATTAGAAGAAGTAAAATATTCCATTTCTTTATCTCTTAAAGACACATTAGGAATACAAGAAGTAATTTTTAAAGTTGGAGATAAAGTAGTTGAAACATTAAAAGAAATTTAAAAATTTAATTTATATTTTTCCTTTTAAAGAGTATAACTCCCCCAAGGGTTAAAAGAGTACTTAAAACCAAAGTATAAATCCATAAAGTATTATACTCTTGCATACTTGGGTTTTCAAGAAGCATTAAAGGTGCTGAAAATAAACTATTCGCCTGACTCATAGGAAGTAAGTGATAAAATATTTCATGCACTATATAAGATAGGCTATTTACATTAAGCATTGACATTTTTTCCATAAAATACCAATCAAGTTCGAATGAAAAAAGTACGAATGTAACAAAAATGATTATAGATAATGTCTTATTAGCCGCTAACATCGATATAAAGGTAAATATTGAAGGTATAGCAACACATAACATAAGAGAATCAAATAGCAAAATAAGCATTTGTCCTAAATTGAGACCAATTCCTTCTTGGAGCAAAAGGCCAATCCCACTAACTACCGCAAGATAAATCAAAATATAAATAAGACTCATAAGTATACTTGTTACTAGTTTGTTTTGAAAAATTATTTATACCATATAAAGAATATGACCCACTACTTGGCTTTTGTAATCCCGATACAACTCTTATTAAAGTAGTCTTACCAGCTCCATTTTTCCCGATCAAACCATAAATAGCACCTTTTTTAACATGCATATTTAAATGATTTAAAGCTTTAAACTTGCCATATTTTTTCTCTAACTCTTCCGTTTCTAATAAATACCTCATTTTACTCACCTTACTTAAAATAAGTATAGCAAATCCCTATCTAAAAAGCAATTAAGAACCCATTGATATTTCTTATTAACAAAAATTAATTTTTATAATTTAAGCTAAAAGAAAAAGTCCGTAAAATACGAACTTAATTATTTAAGTGGTGACTCCGGCGTGATTCGAACACGCGACCGATCGCTTAGAAGGCGATTGCTCTATCCAGCTGAGCTACGGAGTCATATATATCAGCTGTAAATGATTATATCTTATTTTTAACTATTTTGCAAGAGTATTTTATCGACTTTTTCCTTTAGCATCAACATTATGAAGAGCGACATTTTGTTCTTTTATAAGTTTATAATCAATAATTTTAATTCTAATTTCATTTTCTAACACTTTTAATTTTCGCAACAATTCTTCTTCTTCCTTTTTTTTCAAAAACTGTTTATATTTATTAATAATAAACGTTCTTAAGCGCGCCACTTCATCTAACGCTATCATTAAATTAGCATCTGTACCATCATCACTTTCATTAATATCACAATTAGCAAATAAATACTCAACAATTTTTTGATATTTCTTATTAAAATTATGGCAAATCAAAGTAGTTGTTATATCAGGACTCACTATAATTAATTCATTTATTTTGAGTGAAGTCACTCTATTTTTCTTAATAGGATAATAAAACCCTTTAATATCCTTATTAAAGTTTTTTATTTTAAAGCTATCACCCATTATTCTAATTGTAAAACTCTTCATAAATTCACCTACTTAAGCAAATCCGGTCTTTTTTCTTTTGTTATTCTTATTTGTTCTTTACGACGATATTCAAATATTTTCTGATGATCACCACTTAACAAAACCTCTGGAACTTTAAAGCCTCGAAAATCTCTTGGTTTTGTATAAACAGGATAATCTAACAAATTATTTTGAAATGATTCGTTTTGGAAAGATTCCGCATCAATAACGCCTGGTATAAATCTCGTAAGGCAATCCGTAATAGCCATTGCCGGTATCTCTCCACCCGTTAAAACATAATCGCCAATACTTATTTCGCCATCCACAAAATTTTTAATACGTTCATCAAATCCTTCATAATGTCCACATACAAGAATCAAATGTTTTGTATCGTTATAAATTTGACTAGCAACTCTCTCATTAAAGACTTGACCTTGCGGCGACATCAAATAAACTTTTGCTGATTCATCTCTTACTTTCTCAATAGCTCTTACCACAGGCTCACACATAAGCACCATGCCTGAACCTCCCCCATACGGCGTATCATCAACTTGACCATTTTTTAAAAGCGTAAAATCTCTTATATTTATCAAATTTATTTCCACTAATCCTTTTTCAATTGCCCTTTTAATAATGCTTTCATGAATAAAACCATCAAACATTCTCGGAAATAACGTTAGTATATCAATTTTCATAATATCAAATCCTTAATATTTTTACCATAAACAATTTTAGCTTGACCATCAACTTGTTTTATATAATTATTATTATAAGGTATATAATAATTTTTTGCAAACGTAACTTGCAATAAATAGCCAGCTTTTGTTACCAATATATCTTTAACAACACCTAAGTATTGATCATCACATCTAACTTTCATACCTATCAAATCTTCTAAAATAAACTCGCCTTCCCCTAAATTTAAATCTCTTTTATTAATATAGACCCTTTTACCCTTATATTTTAATACTAAATTAATATTATCAATACCTTCAAATAGCAACATATCAAACTGTTTATGTTTGCGATAGCTCTTAATTACCAACTCTTCTTTGGCATCACCAATATATACTTTAAAACCCGCTTTAAAAACTAGATCTTTTTCTAAAAAATCACTTAAGAGTCGAACTTCCCCTTTAATTCCATGGGTATTTACGATCTTCCCAACACAAACAAAATCCATTATTTTCTCCTACTTCTTCTAACAACTTTATCTAAAAGCCGAAAAGAAACTTCATATTTTAATACTTCACCTCGTATTACTGGCTTAATAAATACTTCCTGATATCCCCTTTTAGCTAAAGCTTTTTTTAATAACATTATATATTCCAAAAACCCTAATGGGGTTATTCTTTTAAAATATTTATCATGGTAAAGTATTTCATCTTCTAGTTGATAATGAACTTTACCCTTTTCAAAAGCAGTAATAATCTCTAAATGATCACTACAATCAATATTTTCCTTTAAAACTCCTAAAACATAAGCATCTGCTTGCTCTTTACTTAATCTCATTATATCCATCTTTATCCACCTCATAAAAAATAATACTTGCTGCGACTCCCGCATTTAAACTCTCACAATTAATGGGAATATGAATTAACTCATCACATAATCCTTTTAAATCTTCCTTCATTCCCGATCCTTCATTTCCAATAATTATAGCTCTTTTAGAAGCAAACGAGATATCTTTTAAATTAGTTCCCCTTAAGACATCTGTTCCATAAATTATGTAACCTATATTCTTTAAAAGCGCAATTTTTTCTTTTAAATCACCCCGAATAATATTTACATCAAACATCATTCCCTCACTAGCTCTAATTACTTTATCATTATATAAATCAACCGTATCAAAGCTTAGTATTAAATTATCAAAATTAAAAGCTTTAGCACTTCTCACAATCGTTCCCAAATTACCAGGATCCTGAATATTATCAAGCAGACAAACATTTCCTTTTATTTCTTTTTCTTCCAGTTTTTTACAAACCCCAATTACTTTCGTAGGACTCACTTGGCTAGATAATTTCTTCATAATCCTATCGGTCACGAAATAAAAGGGAACCCCAGGTATTTCCACTGTCTCATCCGTTGATATTATTTCTTTAACAGCCCCCTTAACCATCGCTTGATTCATCAAGTGATCGCCCTCAACAAGAAACAAGCCAGCCTCATCCCGGTACTTTTTCTCCTTTAACTTTGCCCATTCTTTTACTTTAGGATTATTTACTGATTCTAACTTTATCATCCTCTAAGCTCCTTTCTTGCCAACTTATAATCTGGATAATACTTGCCTACTAAAGACCAAAAAGCTGCGCTATGATCATGATACGTAAAATGGCAAAACTCATGCACGATAACATAATCAATAATATGTCTATCGTACTTAATAAGTTCAGAATTAAGGGTAACCTTTTTTTTAACATAATTACAAACTCCCCACCTTGATTTCATTTTTCGCACCATCAAGGTAAACTCGGGAATGTCAGGCATAATTTCTAATATTTTATTAACTTCTTCTCTAAATATTTTTTGGGTTAAATTACTAATATATTTATCTAAAGCATTCTTACTATTTACATAAATAACTCCCTCATCAAAAGTAACATCATGATAATTTTCATTTATTCTTACATCATATTTTAAGCCCAAAATTCTTGTTTCATCTTCCTTATCTTGTTTGTTTTTACTTCGCATATACATTTTTGCTAAAGATTTTTCATTTTCTTTTATGAGCTTTAAAACTTTTTTCGTACTTATTCTTGGATGAACTGTTACTACTAACTCATTTTGTTCGTTAAAGCGAAAGTAAATATTCTTATTATTTTTACGAATAATCTTGATATTTACTACTTCATTATATAAGATTATTTGAGCCTTTTCCATTAACCAAATAACACTTTCTCACTTTTATATTCCTTAATAATTATTTTTAAGACTACAGCGATAATAATAATGGTTGATAAAAGCATTAAAATAATATGAGTATAATTTATCACGCCATTTGTAATATCTGTAAATATTAAAGTATAATTGATAAAAGGAATTATCGCATATAAATTAGTTGTTGTAATGCCAATCATAAATACGATCATACTTGGAAAGAAAGAAATAAATGTAAGGGGTGTTAAAGCACTTTGCGCTTCTTTAAATGATTTTGATTTACTAGCAATAGCAATACATAAACCACTAATTAAGAAGGAATAAGCAAAAATTACAACAATCGCAAAAATTAGGCTTGATGCTGGTAACATGAGATTTATTCCCTCATATATGGTAAACATATTATTGGCTATTTTTAAAGAAATAACTGCTAAAATTAAACTTAATAGTCCCGTTATAATGGAAGATAAGCTGACGCTTAAAAATTTACCAATAATGATATCTTTGCTTTTAATTGGAAATGTCAGTAGTGTTTCTAATGTTCCTCTTTCTTTTTCACCAGCGGTTGCATCGGTTGCTGGGTAAGTTGCAGATACCGTGATGGCCATCATGATAAAGAAGAAAGCATAACTAATTACATAACTCGCAAAAAAGTTTTCTTCTGTAGCAATATTTTCTTCTAAAAGGATAATATCTATTACTTCTTCCGGATCAACATTATGATTTGCTAAGTAATCCGTTTGTAAATAATTTTTATAAGCACTAAAATAACTTTCTACTAAATTAGATGCATAAGTACTAGTATCACTATCATCCCCATTAATTGTATACACATTATTCACTTTCGTTACATATAAATCAATTTCGCCATTTTGAAATTGTTCTTCTAAATTTTCATCAGTATCAATTACAGCATTGATTTCTAGTTCTGTCACAATATTTTTTTCGACATCAGTTAGTTCATAATCAAAGCCAATTGTGTTATAGTCTGTCACAGGCATGTTCATTTGGCTTTCAAATAAAGCTGACATACCAATTACTAATAGTGGAATAAATATTGGTATTATAAGCATCATAGATAAAGACTTTTTATCACGAAACATTTCTCTTAATTCTTTTTTTAAAATATTAAACATATTATTCTTCATTTTTATCCCCCTCTATTAATTTAAAGAATGCATCTCTTAGATTGGTCGTTTGCGTATCCTTTTTTATCTTGGCAGGTGTACCCTCATCAATAATTACACCCTTATTAATCATGATTACTTTATCACATATATTTTCAGCTTCTTCCATATAATGAGTAGAATACAAAATGGTTTTCCCTTTTTTCTTTTCGTTCTTAATAAAGTTTAAAATAATTTGACTGGAAATGATATCTAGCCCACTCGTTGCTTCATCTAAAATATAATATTTAGGATTATGAATAAGACACCGAGCAATGTTTACTCTTTGGGTTTGACCAGTTGATAGTGAACCAATTGGGTTATAAAGAAACGATTCCATATTAAGTACTTTTGCTATTTCCATAATTCTTGCTTCGGCATCATTTTTTTCTACTCCATAAATATCTGCACACATATGAAGTAATTCGTAACAACTTAAAGTATTATAAATTTTCGTATTTCCTGATAAGTAGGCAATATTTTTTTTAATTTCTGTTTCGTTATCTTGATATCTTAAACCATCAAAAGTAACTGTTCCACTGGTTGGCTCTAAAATACCAGCAATAATACGTAGGAATGTTGTTTTACCAGCTCCATTTGGACCTAGAATACCTATAATTTCGCCATCATGAGCTTCTATGCTAATTCCATCATTCGCATAAAATTCAATGTGTTCTTTTTTCTTTGTCAGTTTCGTAAATTTCTTTTTAATATTTTCTGCTTTTAACATTTCTGCACCTCAATTACCATTATACAGGATTCGTCTTTTAAATACCATCATTTTTCCGTAATTTCTAACTCTTTTTTTAGCCAAGCAATAATAATACTTACGATATAATCTAGTTCTTCTTTAGTTAACTTTCTTCCTTTCGGAATATGGTAGCATTTATATAAGCAATTCCTACAACAAGTAGCCGTTGCATGCTGCCCAATAAATACGGGGTGTCCTTTCATTGGTGTTTGTCTTCCATCATTTGGAATATAAGCTGGGGCTAGTCTTTTTTTTAATA
>CALVHY010000024.1 GCA_944329205.1 uncultured Bacilli bacterium
CACAACAAAGTTTCCACTAAATCCTTTACAATATAAAGGTAATCCACCTTCTGCTTCATGAACAATCTTCCCATTCTTATCTTTACACGTTAAATAAGCTTGATATTCATTTCCTTTACCACTTGTACTATCGATAATAATATTCCCTGTACAATTAATATCCTCTTCTTCAATTAATCCTTCATTTAATAAAGTATCATAGAGAACATTAAAATAAACACTACTAATAATTCAATTAAAGTAAAAGCCATTTTTCTCAATTTCTTATTCATTTTACGGCTCCTTATATTCTTTTATAATATAAGTATACCTCCCCCCAAAAAAACCATTTTGACAAGTAGGCTAGTAAATATTATCCATTTCAGATTATAAATTTTCAAAATAAAATAAACAAGAAAATTTAAAAATGATTGTCTTTAGTACGAGTAATATAAAGATTATAAAATAATACACAAAAAAGAAACAGTAAAATATAAATTTTTCTTTAAAATAAACCATCATTCAAAAGTAACTGCATCCAAATTAACAAGAGTCTCAGATCCATCATAATTGGCACGTCCTAAATCAAAAGTTATTTTTAAATAATTATAACTACTTACATCATATTCAGTATTAGAAGCAAGAGAAGCATTTGAACCAAAACTAGTAGTTGTAGAAAGAGCATAAAGCACCCTAAAACGACCATTACGAACCGTAGTAGTTTTCATCTTTTTACAATCTGAAATATCAAAAATCAAGGATAACCAAGTCTGTTTAACAAAATTAACATAATCAGTATAAGTAGTAACACTAACGATTCTACTTATTCCACTAGTAGATGATGAATCTACCCCACTTTGATAACCAACATTATATCCATTATTATAAGCAGCACGACTATCTAAAGTTCCGCCACTATAATATCCTGCCGGAACTGTGTAAGTCGTCCCATTACTTGGAGTCCAGTTTAAATTACCACGATTTCCCATACTCCCAGTTACTTTGTTTCCATTTACCCATGCCGTTTGCCCAGTTAAAATTTGAGAAGCTGTTGCAGTCGCCTGTGTTTGACTAGCAAGAGAGGCAGCAGTTACTTTTCCACTCCCATTATGATAACCTTCAGGTATCGTATAACTTCCTCCTGCATTCAATGTCTGACTTACCGCTCCACGGTTCGCCATCGTTCCTGTTATCTGATTTCCATTAACCCAAGCTTTCTTTCCCGCTAAGATATCTTGTGGAATTGCCATATCTTCGCTAACTTCCTCACTCTCTATTCGATTTGTTATTCTAATCTCTCCATTTCCAAGAAGTATATCTTCTACACCATTATTTTGATATCCCCCTTTTACACCAACAAATACTGTAGCTTCACTATCCCCATTATTCTGTAAAATCAATGATATTTGTTTACTCTCTCCTACCGCTAAAGAACCACTTGGTAGATTACTACTATAACTAGCGTAACCGACAATTACATTCGTTAAATCATTACTACTTCGATAATACATTTGATATTTTGTTTCTCTACTATTTAATCCCATTACTGCAATAGGGACTCTTACTTCCCCTTTAACAGGAACGACCACCTTATATTCCTCATTTAAACCATAAGAAAGAGTTGCAACTGTCATCTCTAAAGAATCCTTTAATTCTAAATTCTTCTGATAATAACCGTACGTATTTTTAATTAAAAATACAATAATCAATAAAAGAATCAAAAGTAAACTAAATACAATCATATACTTCTTATTAAAATTTAACTCTAACTTCTTCATATCTATCCCCTTAATATCTTACTATTATTATTCGCCGTTCTATTTTTCTTATCCATACTAAGTATGCCCCCCCCCCAAGCCTTTTGACAAGGGGGGAGTTTAATTTAAGAGTTAGAATACTATACCTCTATTCAAAAAAAATTACAAACAAAAATAAAACGATAATTTTTCTATTTTATTTTAAGAATCTATATACATAAGATTCTCTTAAATCAATATTTTTATATAGAACAATTATATATCGCAATTAATACTTTAGATATTACAAAAATTTCCATCTTTATCTTAATATAAAAAAATTACTAATATACTAAAAAAGTGTTATCCCACATTTCTCTATAAACTATCTGCTCAAAATTCGAATACGAATTTCTCGACCATTTACTGAATAACTAACACTAGAACCTATCTTTTGTAAATAGATTGCCCTACCAAGGGGACTATTGAGTGAAACCTCTTGTACCAATCCATCCAAGGAAACTTTCCAATTTCCTGTTAACCTTACTTCTTCTATTTCAGTATCGCCATCATCATACATAAATTCTAATTTGACAACATCACCGATATTGACTAAATTTCGATCATAAATACTAGACTCAATAAGTTCAATTTTTCCTTTTTGCTTCAACAACTGTTCCAACCGTTTCTGTAACATACTTTCATTTCGACAAGCATCCTCATAGGCAAAATTATCATGCCACCCATCTCCGGGAGCTTCACTAATTGCTTGAACCTTATAATCCGTATTTTTTAAGAGCTCCACTTCAATTTTTTCTATTTCCTCACAATATTGTTTGTAACCATCTGCTGTTAAATAAATCTTATC
>CALVHY010000025.1 GCA_944329205.1 uncultured Bacilli bacterium
ACTATCAAAATTAGTAACACTTGTTTCTTTAACTAAAGAAATAGCTTCTTCTACATTATATAGTTTATTCTTTTCTACTCTTTTTGATGCTTCCACATATTTCTTACCGTGTTTTTTCAAAATATTCCCTCCTTACTGTGGTTTTTTAAAGACGGATTCCTTTTTTATAATAAAATTAATTTTCTTCTTCTTGACTATCTTCTTCTTCACCAACAACTGGAACATCAGCATTAAACTCTTTAACTTCTGCTTCCATCTCTGCAAGTTCAGCATCTCTTTTAGCCATCTCTGCTTCTTCTTTTCTTGCTTCCGCTGCTTGTTCTTCTAATTCAGCATCATTAAGTCCTTTAACGGCAATACCCATATTACGCGCTGTACCTTCAATTTGCTTCATTGCCGCTTCAACATCATAAGCATTAAGATCCGGTAATTTCGACGCAGCAATCTTCCGTAAATCATCTTGGGTAATGGTTGCCACAATAAGATTAGCACCCTTCGTTGAACCTTTCTGAATCTTTGCAGCTTTCTTAAGCAAAAATCCTGCTGGTGGAGTTTTTAATACAAAATCAAAACTTCTATCATCATAAACTGTAATTTCACAAGGTACTACATCCCCCATTTTATCTCTAGTTGCCTCATTGAATTTTGTACAAAATTCTTGAAGATTAACACCTGCTGGACCTAAAACTGTACCAACTGGTGGGGCAGGGGTTGCTTTACCTGCTTCAATTTGCAGTTTAATTCTTCTTGTGATTTCTTTTGCCATGAAAACACCTCCTAAATTAAGTTTTTCAAGGTAGTGGTCTAGGGCAAATCCGTCAATTCCCTCCCACCTACTAAAATATATGCAAAAAAACTTTTGCAATAAAGATAATATCACAAAAGTCCTAGAAATACAAGTAATTTCGTTTCATTTTTAAAATAATTCACTATGTAATCCAGTAAAAACAAGTAACAAAATAAGTTCCTCATTCAGATATTAATAAACTAAAAGTCAATCCGTTTCTATACTAGTCTTCATTTAAAATATCCTCAAACATTTCATGAACGTTATGATACCCGATAGCCTTTATTTTCCCGCTAGCTATTTTCTTAGCTTCTTTGAGTGCCTTCTTAAGTCTTCTATTAGGTTTAGGTAATATTTTTTTAGAAGATGCAACTTTAATATTCTTCTCCATATTTTAATCCTTCAAACATCCAATAGGAACAACCATAACACCGGATGGAAGCGTATAGGCCATATTAGTAGCTGTAACAATCATCATAAACTCTGGTGCATTTAAGTGTTCATTAGCACAAATTAATTCTTTCAAACGCAACAAATGTTCTTCAGCTTCATTAACTTTATCTCCACCCAATTTAACTTCCACTAAAGCATATTTACCATTATCAAAATGAATGACATTATCACACTCTAACCCAAATCTATCGCGATAATGTCTAAGGCTTCCCCCAATGGCCTTTGCATATACACTTAAATCACGATTAACAAGATTTTCGAATAAAAGCCCATAAGTTCTTGTATCCCTCATTAATTCTTCTGATGTAATACCCAAAGCTGCCACAGCCAAAGATGGATCAACAAAACTTTTTTTAGGAGAAGTCCTAATACTAGTTTTACTTCGAATATTTGGACTCCATGCCGGTATTTCCTCAATAATATAGAGTTTTTTTAATACATTTAAATAATCACCAATTGTTTTATCACTAACTTCTTGATAATTTGCCGAAATATCTGAAAACAAAGCTTTATCACTATCAATAGTAGAAACCTGTCTTGCATAGGAGCGAAGTATATGCAAAGCAAGGTTCGCATCTCTTCTAACTCCATCTACCCTAGAAATATCTGAATTAACCAAAGCATCAATATAGTTTTTAGCAACCATCAAAGCTTGTTTAGGATCCATTTCTAAAGTATTTGGCCATCCCCCTCTACACAAAACATAACAAACTTTCTCATAATCAAGATCCGTTTGCATACCATCAACATCTCTTTTTCCATCCAAAATATCTTTAAGAGAAATTGTACCATTTGAATCTTTTGATTCATACAAGGTCATAGGTTTCATTGTTACAAACGAAAACCTTCCAACTCCACTATGTAAAGTATCATCCTCCACGGGAACAGCAGAACCCGTTAAAATGTATTGATTCGTTAATCCCGTTTTATCAACATCATAACGAATAGCATTCCAAAGTTTAGGAGCAAGTTGCCACTCATCAATCAATTTTGGCTTTTCTCCTTCAAGCAATAAAGACGGCTTTATTTTAGCTAGTTCTAAATAATTATCTTGCAAATCTGCATTTTGCATCTCCACAACGCTTTTTGCTATTTGTTTAGCACTTGTCGTTTTTCCGCACCACTTAGGACCTCTAATTAAAACAGCACCAGTAACATTTAATTTATCCTTTAATTCTCTATCTGTAATTCTCGCAATATATTTCATAAATATCACCTAATAAAATTATATAATAAAAAAATTCTTCTTGTCAAGCGCATTTCTGCATTTTGGAGTATTTTATTTCTATGATTTGGAGTATTTTGTTTCGGTATTTTGGAGTTAATCCCCTACCATAACATTCAAATCAACGTCTCCATAAATACCATCAATTCGTCCCACATTACTAAACTGCCATATATCATACCCTTCATAGCTAGTTTCCCTGGTGTAATGAGCAAGCCAAATATTTTCATATATCTCATCATCCCAAAAGTTTTCTAAATAAAACTTCGAGCCATAAATCATCCCTTCATATCCCGCGTCTTCTACTGTTTTAATAAAAGTTAAAGCCATCTCATTTAACTCATGAAAAGACAAGTGATAACTATTCCAATTACTCCATATCTCCCAATCAAAAACAATTGGTAAATCAAGGCTTTCCCCATCAAGTTGTTCTAATACCCATCTCGCTTCTTCTTCGGCATCTTCCCTAGATAAAGCTTTACTATATAAATAAACCCCAACTTTTAACCCCGCTTCCTTAGCTTTTTTAATATTACTTAAAAACTCGCCATCTAAAACGGGACTTTCCCCATGATCAAGCACAACTCCCACTCTTAGCATCACAAAAGTTGCTCCTGCTTCTTTTACTCTTTCATAATCAATATCCCCTTGCCACTCTGAAACATCTATACCAAGCTCCACTTCATCACTACCATATAAATCTAAAGCATCACTAAAATCCAGTTTAGAAGTATATCCACCCCCATTATTACCACTACTTTCTATTTCTCTAACCACATTTAATGTAACATTATAATTACTAGCATTCCCACTTACATCCTTAACTATTATTTCAATATCATAACTACCTACTTGATTAAAATCATATTCTCCAACAACTTCACACAAGGGCTGTCCATCATAATTATCTCCATAAGTATAACTATTACATAAATCTCCTTCATAACCAACTTCCACCGTTCTTGTAGCACTTCCAAATATTTTTGGTTTTATAGTATCCACAATTAAAACATTCATCCGGTAAATATATCTTTTATCCCCATAAGTATAATAAAACTCAATTTCTTTTTCCCCAATTACATCTGTATTTAATTGATAATCAACAACAGAAACATTACTATCCTCTATTAAATCCGTAATATATACTTCACTAAAAACTTCAATATCATCTTCTAAAAACGTAATATAAGCCCCATCCGGCATTTCATCACTAATTGTATTCCCACAACCAGCCATTAATAATAAACTACACAATAATACTAACTTTCTCATACATTCCCTTTCTTAATAATAAACTCATCTATATGTGGTGCTGAGTCAATTAAATAATCAAAATCTTTTATAATACTCCTAACTATATCTGCTTCTTCTCCCTTTATCTTTTTACCTTTAAAATAAGGGATAAAACAAGAATTAACTTTATTAACAAGTTCTAAATATTCTTGAGCTTTTTTAAAATTCCCTTTCTTATAATAAACAATCATCATTGATACAAAGTAAATAATACAAGGTCTATTACACTTCCTACATATCTTAAAAATACGTCCTTCATCTTCAAAGTAAGCATCCAAAGAAACAACAATCGCATGAACATGAGGCATATAATCATTATCTAGTCTCATAATTTCTTCCCCAATATTAATAGCTTTTTTAAACCCTCTAATTTCTACATACATCTTCATTAATTCATACAAAGTATCAATATATGCTGCCCCATCAGGAATAGAAGACAAAGATCCAAGATTACTTTTCTTAAATACTCCTGATCTTACTAGTTCCTCCCGCTTTTTCTTAATAACTTCTTCTAAATATCTTATTTTAGAAAAAATACTTTTATCATGAGCAAGTAAACTAGAATCATCTTTATCATACACATCATGAAATATCTGTGCCATTTCCTCTAACTCTTCAGGACTAAAATTACCATTAGTTATAAATTCTTCATTATTATAATTATATTTTTTCATCCTTCATCACCAACAATATTGTAACAATAACTTATGACTTATTCAACATATTACTAACCCTATTCTTAAGTTTTAACTCATCAGTATATACTCCTCTAAACTTATCCAAATAAAAAGTATATGTATTAAATGATCTATCATATACTTTAATATCATCTAACGCATATACTAATACATAATTAATATTTAACCTATTTACTTGACTTAATACTTTACCCAATACTTTTAGAGGAAAACCAAGTTTATTATTAACTATCTTATAGCCAGTAACATAATGAAGTATTATCGCATCCCCAAAAAACACCTTCCAAAAATTACCTGATTTAACAAACACTAAATAATCTTTATACATCCCTTTAACTTGAGCATACTTATTAATAATACCTCCATATGGGTCCCATTGCCGATTCGTCTTTGCCTCAACCGGCAATGTATTCCTGCATTCATACTGCTAAATCCAAGCCTTCATCAAAACTGTAAATAACTCGTAAATTTACATTTAATTTACAACAAACGGATCAGAGGCACTGCCACTGCCCGTTAACTGCACATCAGCCTTCAGATTTAATACTGGGCGCACCCCGTACGCGCTAGTCACGCGGTTGCTGCTCAGGGTGCCAAATGACGAATACACATTGAACACGACAGCATCGCTGCCGTTAAAGACACACGGAGACATTGTCCAATATGCACTGTTCGTATATAGGTAATAACCACGACTACTTGAACCATATACTCCTCCGGCATAGGCTACTTCATCGGCCGTGATTAATCCAACTGGATACGTTAACGCTTCATTTCCTATTCCTGCTCCATCGACGGTATATAGATCGTTATCGGGATCAGGACAATCATATGTCGGTGTTTTATTAGTTATTAATCTTATATATGCACCATAATATGTTCGAGTTTTTCCCGTTCCTCCTGTATCATTTGGTGCTCCGCTTGAACTTGTGGTTGATGTTCGATCTCCACAAAATCCCGTAGTTGTTGATATCTTGCTGGTGTAGTCTGTACTAGTTGCTATATTATCTTGATACCATTCATCTACTCTTCCTTTAATCATACTACTTGTTCCTAATCCGTGCACTTGTTCACTTGTATACATATATCCTACATACATATTATTAGTACGCGTACTATTAAATGTACTGGTACTGGATAATTGGGTACTTGTCCCTGTGGTACTTGTGCTTGTTCCGTTATAGATGATTCTAACTGTGCCATCGCCATTGATTCTGATGATCCGCCAATAGAATCCCGCAAACTGTAACCAATTTTCGGTTGTATTACCCGCAAAGTAATAACTTGTTCCCTCGCCATCAGGTGCTTGATATATGGTACCATTTGTATCCTCAGTTAATACAGTGCTGAAGTCAGTTCTTTCCTGGATCGTTTTATCTGCTAATATTGTTTGACAAGCTGTTGCTCCTTCAGGACATACTTGAATATCAAAGTATAAATAGCATTTAGTGCCTTTTTGGGAGAGGCCGTAGAAGTTTACGAGGCCATCTGTGTATTCGATTTGAATGGTATCGTCTTTGGTGTCATTTATAGCACAGTAACTTTCGGCCTCATTTAGGGTGTAACCACTAGTAGGGATGGTATCGGTGCTTACATATTCTCCCTCTTCATTTTCTTGGTAGGCGGCAATTATGTTTAAGTCAGATAAGGTGTAGTTAATGGTACCGTTTGCTACTTGAACCGAGGCAGTTGATCGGTATTTTGCTCTTGTGAAGTTTAAGATTAAGGTTGTGATTAGGGCTATTAGTATTACTCCTATGATAATGTTTCTTGGTAAATGATTCTTTTTTAAAGTCTCTATTTCCATGATCTTTCCTCTTTTCTTTCTGCATCTTACCATACTTTTAAATTCATTTCATTACGTTCGACAAAACTAGTTAAAACTTATCATTTTTTTCTCTCATGTATTTGTCTACTATATATTTCTAGTATATAATATTGTTGATGAAAAATCAATAATTTTGTGAATATAAACTGCT
>CALVHY010000026.1 GCA_944329205.1 uncultured Bacilli bacterium
ATATAAAGATGAAAATAAAAAACTTCGAAATAAATAGAAATTAATCTTTATTCATACACTCTTTTTTGATACAATTATTTTAGTGATAGTTATGGTAAAAGAAATTAAATTAGAAGATGTTAAATGTTTGTTTAAAAAAAGAGATATCAGTTCTAATAAGGGTGATTTTGGTAAAGTAGGTATACTTGGTGGTTCTATTAAGTATAGTGGAGCTATTAAACTTGCTAATATGAGTTTGTGTACTTTAAGAAGTGGATGTGGACTAGTTCGAGTAATTGTGCCTAAAGCAATTGTTTCATCTGTTACTCCCTATCTTTTAGAACAAACTATGTATCCCTATGAATCACTTGATGATATTAAAGATGCAATTAAGGATTTAGATAGTCTTGCCTTAGGTATGGGTTGGGATAGAAAAGAAGATCATTTAACTATTTTACAGTATATTTTAGAAAATTTTGATGGTCATCTTGTAATTGATGCCGATGGACTCAATACTTTAGTGGCTTCTTTAGATTTATTAAAGTCTAGTAGGGCTAAAATTGTTTTAACCCCTCATTTAAAAGAATTTTCGAGATTAACTAATTTAAGTATCGAAGAAATAGAAAAAGATAAACTTGGTATTGCCAAAAGTTTTGCTAAGGAATATCATGTTATTTTACTTTTAAAAGGGCATACTACATTGGTGACTGATGGCGAAGATGTTTATTTATGCTGCTGTGGAACTTCTGGTATGGCAACAAGTGGTAGTGGTGATGTTTTATCAGGAATACTTGCGGGGATGCTGGGGTATTTAGATTATAATCTGTTAACGATTAGTGCAGGAGTTATATTAAATGGACTAGCTGGAGAAATAGCCGATGAAAAATATACCGATATTAGTATGCTTGCTAGGGATACTATTCACTGTATTCCTTTGGCCATAAAAGAAATTAGAGGTGATGAGGGTGGCAGAGTTTGCTGATTTTTTAAAATTGGATATTCGGGTTGGGACAATTATTAAAGTAGAAGACTTTTTAAAGGCTAAAAGGCCAGCATATAAGTTGGAAATTGATTTGGGAAGCTTAGGAATAAAAAAATCATCGGCCCAAATTACCGAGCTTTATCAAAAAAGGGAGTTAGTTGGTAAACAAATTCTCGCTATCGTTAATTTTCCGCCTAAACAAATTGCCGATTTTATGTCAGAAGTTTTAGTGCTTGGAGTATATAGTAAAGAAGGAGTAGTTCTAATTGAACCTAACAAACGTGTAAATAATGGCGAAAAGTTGGGTTAAATTGGAACTTTTTTGTCTTTTTGACGACTTATTTAGTAGAGGTGGATAAAATGAGTACTTGGGAAGCCTTAAATAAGTTTCAGAAAATCTATGATGAAACTTATGATGATATTTTAAAGTATTTGGTTTGTAATGGAGCAAGAGTAAATGATGCTGAGGATATTATACAAGACGTTTATTTGGCTCTTTTTAAGAAAATTAAAAAGAACATTAATAAAGAATACGTTTTTGGCATTGCTAGAAATAAACTAAAGGATTATTATCGCTTTACTTATAAACATAAAGAAAAAGTTGTTCCTTCAAAGGAAGAAGTTTATGAACAAATTCCTGATAATCTTGATTTTTTAAGTGATTTAATTCAAGATGAAGATATTGATTTTGTTTGGACTTATCTAAATAAGAAAAAAGGAGTTGTTGGTAAAATATTTTTTTTCTATTATTATGAAAATTATTCGTTAAAAGAAATAGCTAAGACTTTAAGCGGATGAAGTAGCCTATGCTGGAGGAGTATATAATACCAATAATACAAGTTATTACCTATATACGAATCAAAATTATTGGGCAATATCTCCATCTAATTGGAGCGGCGGCAATGCTTATATACTCCGCGTAGATTCGCTTGGTACATTAAATGTCTATAGTGGCAATGATGGAAGATTTGGAATACGTCCTGTCTTAAATCTGAAGGCTGATGCAGAGTTAACCGGTAGTGGGACAGCTACAGATCCATTTGTCGTCAATTGAGTGTAAACGAAATGTAAATATTTATCTTTTAACCAAAATATGATATACTTAGTTAGAAATATTGGTTAGGAATGGTGATATGGATCAAAATAAAATCGGAGAATTTATTAAAAAGCTTAGAAAAGATAATAATTTAACGCAAAAAGAATTTGCTGAACTTTTCGGTGTTACTTATCAAGCTGTGTCAAAATGGGAAAATGGTCTTAATATTCCTGATATTGCAATTTTAAAAGAGATAAGTGATAAATTTCATGTTGATATTAATGAGTTGTTAGATGGCGAGGCTAAAAAGGTAAGTTATGTTAAAAGATATGTTATTATAGGGTCTTGCCTTTTGGTGGTAATAGGCCTGTTTTTGGTTTATCAATTTACACATAATCATGATTTTATTTTTAAAACAGTTAGTAGTTCTTGTGATGATTTCCAAGTTTTAGGAAGTATGGCTTATAATGATAATAAAACTTCGATTTACATTTCTAGTATAGATTGTTTAAGCAATGTAGAAGAGAAGTATACAACTATTAGTTGTGTATTATATGAACAAGTTGATAATACAAAAACGGAAATTAGTAGAAGTACTTATGAAGGGGAAGATATTACTTTAAATGATTATTTAAATACGATCGAATTTAATATTGATGATTATGAAAGTGCTTGTCGATATTATACTGAAGATAGTTTGTCGATAGAACTTCGGGCTGAAAATCAAGAAGGACAAGTTATTACCTATGAAATACCCCTTGTTTTAAAAGATAATTGTTCTTACTCAACTTAACGCGCGAGTTTTAAAAAAAGACTTGACTTAGAGTATACTTTAAGTAGTATGATTAGGGTAAGTTGAGGTGATAAAAAATAACAATTCAAGAAGTAGCGGATAAATATGAGCTTAGCAAGGATACTTTAAGGTATTATGAAAAAGAAGGGTTAATTGGTCCTATAAGTAAAAATTCTAGTGGTATTAGAGAATATCAAGCTAAAGATTTAAATCGAATTGATTTTGTGAAATGTATGCGAAGTGCTGGTTTATCAATTGCGGTTTTAAAAGAATACATAAAATTATATGATGAAGGATAATAAGTTTGCAAATAATAAGGAATTAATGATTATTCCTGAGGCTGTTCATACGGATTTATATGATAATTTAGATGTAATACCATTTGATAAAATAGAAGATTTTTTTAAAAAGAATTTAAAATAATATTTAGAAGGGAAGGATAAAGTGAAATCAATTATTGTCTATTACTCTTACGGAGGAAATACAAAGAGAATTGCTGAGGCTATTCATACGAAAAAAGGATATGATATGGTAGAGATAAAACCAGTCGTTCCTTATACGAATGATTATCAAAAGTTGGTAGATGAGGAAGAAGGAAAAATGCACCAAGAAGAAGTAGTGGAAATTGAACCTATTAATGTTGATTTAAATAGTTATGATCGCGTTATTTTAGGTACTCCTGTTTGGTGGTATACCATGACGCCACCGGTTCGGGCATTTTTGACAAAGTATGATTTAAGTGGGAAAGTGATTATACCTTTTACGACTAATGGTGGTTGGCTTGGTTCAACTCTTGATGATATTAAGAAGTATGCACCAAATAGCAGTATTGAAGAAGCCATTAGTATTAAGTTTAATGAAGATGTATTAGCTATATCAGAAAATGAATTAAATAGTTGGATTATAAAGTTATAAGGATGCTTATAGCTTTTTAAATTTGACTTTTTATAAAAACTGTGATAGGATATGAACACTTTTTGAGGTGGTAAAATGAAGAGAAATTATATTGAAACAGAGGAGTATTTAATTGTTAATTCTAATGATGGATTAAGAGGATACACGAATAATGTAGGTGGGAAGGAATGTTTGGATTTAGATTATCGAATTGAACAATATCAAGATATTAAAGAAACTTTAGAAGAAGATAAAAATCGTAAGAAAGGTAATAGTAAAATACTAAAGGGATTATCTTTGATTTTAATGCTTTTGGGTCTTTTAGATTTGCTTTTTTATAGTAATATAGAAGCTTTTTTGTTTAATGAAAATATAGTTCATTTGACTAGTAAGATTCCTTTTATTAATAATTTTGGTGATTTTTTGGCTTGGATATGTCTTTTTCCTAGTGCTTTGGGAAGTTTTGCGGGTTCTGTTTTACAAGATGCAAAAGTAAAAAAAATTAATGAAAAATTAGATGTTGTAAAAGAATTTTTAAAGAGTTTAAAAATAGAAAGAGCCAAAGTTTCGGCTAATGAGCCTTTTTTGGTTCAAGAAAAGAGACTAGATGTTATAGATATTAGACAAGAACTTTTAAATATTCAAAATATTTTAGGAGAGATAAAAAGATATAGAGATTCTCGTAAAAACGGGTTAGAAGTTCAGGAAAAATTAAATTTAGATGGTTATAGTTTAGAAGAGCAAAGTATAATTTTAGAGTTAACTAAAAAGTCATAAATTCTTACTAAATTGTAAGAAATAAAAGTTAAAATATGTGTTATAATAAAGAGGCTAGAGAGGTTTTGTTATGAGTTATGTAGAAGCTATAAAGACAGCAATTATTGCTTTTCCTTTTATTGCCTTTTTATTTACGATTCCTTTTATATTACATAATTATCATAAATATGGTTCCATTCATTTTTTAAGAGTATTTATTATTTATACTTTTATTTTATATTTAATTACGATTTATTTTCTAGTTATTTTACCGCTTCCAACTTTTTCCGAAGCACTTAAAAATACCGGTCCTTATATTAATACAATACCATTTAAATTTATCAGTGATTTTATCCGGGAAACACCATTTGTTTGGAATAATCTTTCTACTTATATAAAAACTATACTGGATCCAAGTTTTTATGTTGTACTATTTAATATTGTAATGTTTATTCCCTTAGGCATGTATTTACGATATTATTTTAAGTGTAGTTTTAAGAAAACATTACTCTATTCTTTTTTACTGAGCTTATTTTTTGAACTTACGCAGCTTACGGGCTTATATTTTATTTATCCTAATCCATATCGATTGTGTGATATTGATGATCTCATTCAAAATACTTTAGGTGGAATAATAGGTTTCTTCGTTATGGGATGGTTGGATAATTATTTGCCAACTAGAGAGAGAATCGATGAAGAAGCACGGCATATGGGAGAAAGTGTTTCTGGTTTACGGAGAATTACGGTGTTTTTCTTAGATTTAGTATTGTATCTTATTTTTACAGTTATTTTATCTTTGCTTGTGCCTAATAGAGTATTTATAATTTCATTTATTTTATATTATTTAATTTTGCCTTTTATTAATAAAAAAGCAACTTTGGGGATGAAATTTTTAAATGTCAAAATGGAATTTAAAAGATTGGATTTTATTTTTAATATTTTAAGATATATCTTTATTTATATTTATTATGGAATTTTACCACTTGGACTAATGATTTTTATTAGTTATATCCGAAGTTATTATGCGTTACAAGAAATTACCTTTATTTTATATGGTGGGGGACTTTTGGCTATTGTGATTTTCTATCTTTTCCATTTTATTTTACTTCTTAAAAATAAAAAAATATTTTATGATAAGTTGTTTGGTTTTAGTTTTGTTAGTACAATAACGAAATTTGATCGTTAAATTATTTGTCAATTTTTAATTACTTTATGTTTTTAGGTTGATTTTAAGTATTAGTTATGTTAAGATGTCATTGTAGAAGGAGGATTGAGTTATTTGAAAAAATATCTCATAGGTTTAGTAGCATTTGTCGTTATGTTATTTCCTGTAATGGTAAATGCACAAACAATAACTGAGGCAAGTGAACCAGTTTACTATGAAGCTAAGGAATTAAACGAAAAACAAACAAGTCCTTTCTTTGTGGCTAATGGTACACCTATAGTTATTGAAGATAGGGGTGGTGATACTTACATCACTTGGGAAGGAGGAGAACAAGCAGTTGCTTCTAATACGGTTGTATTAGGTGGTTATTATAATCCTTATAATAAGGATGATAGTGTAACAGGTATTGATATTGATTCAACATCTATTAAAATGACTGGTGGAGAAGTTGCTTATATTGTTGGTGGTAATGGAGTAGATGCTAATTATAGTCAATATGATGTTATTCATGTAGGTACAATTAATGTCAATATGACAGGTGGTACTGTTAAAGAAATTAGTGGTACATCTGCGGCTTTATCTGGTATTATTAATACAGCTTTAGGATCTAGCTATTATGAGAAGATAGAATCATTCTATTATGCTGATAAAGTTAATATTACAATTGATAATGCCGTTGTAACTGGTAGAGTATATGTTACTTCATCTTATACTTATGTTGAGGAAGCAACAATCAATGTTTTAAATGGTGCAGATATTGGGAGTGCTAATATTCAGCTTGAAGGAAAGCCTGTTTTACCAGTATCATTATCTGCTGGTACAAACGGTAAAGTAGGTACTTTTGTTGCAAACATTGAAGATTCAAGTGTTGATCAAATCGATCTTGGGTTAAGAGTGATGGTTGATCAATTTACAGCTAATATTAGTGGTGATTCTGAAATTGGTGATATTTATGCTGGAGCTGAACTTCCTGTAGCAGCTAAATCTAATAATACTGCTTTATGGAATAATATTGGTACAGTACCATATGGTCAAGCAGCTAAAATTGATTTTAATATTGGTGAAGGTGTAACTTATAATAATATTTATGCTGGATTCCAATTTGCTACTTTAGATGGTACATCAGAATATGATACTTTCTATACTAATTTTGCTAGTAATGCGGCTATTAATAGTACGGCTGCAGGATTAGGAGAAAGTGTTAAAAGTGCACCTGTTACTATTAATACAGCTGTAGCGCCAAGTGTTACAGATTCTGATTTAGAAAGTATGTTTGATGCTAAATATTTTAATGTAACAGTTACATATAATGCAACAACAACCGTTCCAACTATTCCTTCAGGAGAAGTAGATGAACCAACTTTTGGCATAATTGATCCTGAGGGTACAGATACTATTTTAGGAGCGTCAATTACAAATAATGAGAAAGTTACAGCAGCTTTAAATGAAGGTAAAAATGTAGCTACTGCTGTTGAAGTTAAGACTACAGTTAACCCAACAAATGAAGAGGTTTCACTAATTGATCAAGCTTTGGCAAAATTAAATGGCGAAACTATAATTGCTGGCTATTATGATATAAGAGTACTTGTTAAAGCTAATGATGATGTAATTGATACTCTAACAACACTTGTTAAACCTATTTCACTTACAATTGTTCTTCCTAGCGATTTGCAAAATGTAGCTGAAGGATATACAAGAACTTATTATGTGGCTAGAATTCATGATGGAGAAGTACAATTACTTGATACGGTTTTAGCTGAAGATGGTAAGTCTTTGACGTTTGAAACAGATAAATTCTCAACATATGCTCTTACATATGTTGATACCCTTACTAGTGAAGAAGAAATTAAAGATCCTACAACACCAGGAGAAGAAGTAACAACACCTGAGGAACCATCTAATCCAAGTGAAGATGTAACAACACCTGAGGAACCATCTAATCCAAGTGAAGATGTAACAGTACCTGAAGAACCATCTAATCCAAATGAAGAAGAAACACCAGAAGTTCCGCAGACGTTTGATAATTTAACTACTTATGTGGTAGTAGGTCTTATAAGTGTACTTGCTATTGTTGGAGCTGTAGTTTATATTAAAAAGAAGCAAACTAATTAAGAGGACTTAACTGTTCTCTTTTTTCTTGCTATAATATTTTTGGTGATAATTATGATTTTAAATGTAAGTGGAAGAACGGATATTGTTGCCTTTTATACTCCTTGGTTTATGAAGCGTTACAAAGAAGGATTTGTTGATGTTAGAAATCCCGTTTATCCCAAACTCGTTAGTCGTATTTATTTTTGTGATGTTGATATGATTGTATTTTGTACGAAAAATCCTCATCCCATCCTTCCTTATTTAAAAGAAATCAATCAACCTATCTTGTTTCATGTTACTTTAACACCATATAAACAAGATATTGAACCAAATGTGATGAATAAAAGCCAAGTAATTGAAGATATTAAAAAAATATCGGCTCTTCTTGGCAAAGAGCGAGTTTATGTTAGGTATGATCCAATATTTTTAAGTGAAGAGTATTCTTTAGATTATCATATAAAAGCATTTGAAAAATTATGTGGTAAGCTTGATGGTTATGTATCCCATATTATTGTTTCTTTTATTGATGATTATAAAAATGTAAGAAAGAATATGAGTGTGCTGCGAATTAAGAATTTTACTAATGAAGATTTTAAAACATTAGGGTTAGCTTTTAGTAAAATAGCACGTACTCATAATATGACAGTGCAAACTTGTAGTGAATACAATACGCTCGAAGAATATGGGTTTGTGGTGGATGATTGTGTTTCCAAAGAACTAGCTAAAAAAATTACTGGTAAAAATTATCCCGTTTGGAAGGGAAGAAATAACAAGTATTGCGGTTGCGCTAGTATGGTCGATATAGGGAGTTATAATACATGTAGTCATTATTGTAAATATTGTTATGCCAATTATGATGAAGATAAAATTAAAGAAATGATAAAAAATCATCACGATGATTCAACCATGCTTATGGGTTATTTAGAGAGTGATGATGAGATAAAGGTAAGGAAAGTTTAATTATTTGACAAATATAATGATTAGTAATTCGGTTAGTAGGTTTTGGGTTTCTTTATCTAGCTTTTTAAATTCTTTTATTAGTTTAAATATCTCTTTTATTTTTATTTCTTTGGTATCTTTAATATTGTTGGTTTTAAAGATATTAAATAAATTTTTGACTAGATTAATTCTTTCTTCTAAAGAGAGTTCTTCTAGTTTTTTTGTCAGTTTTTGTTGCAGAGCTTTGCTTCTTTTGCTCTGCGTATCCCTAATTAATTCATTGTCTTTACATTGCCAATTAAAAGCATCATGCTGCAGGATGTTTAAGCCTTTGGATTTAATTACTATGTAATCAGGGGTGTTATAAAGAAGCATACCAATAATGCTTTCTTTGGGCACAAACATTTTAATTCTTGGCTTTATTTTTTTATAAGATTTTGATTCTATTTCCCTCTTTAAGAAACCAGGTCCATCAAAGTTGGAGATTCTTTTTACTTTTTTTCTGATCCAAAAGCGAGCATCCATGACAGCACATATACTTAAGTTTCCACCTTTTGAGTGTCCGCCTACACGAATGTTTTTATCAAGTAAGCTAATGGCTTTATTAAGATAAACTGATGCATATTTTTGAGAAGCTCCCGGATAAAGATAAGTCATTTTAAAGTCTTCTTCCCAACCAATAATGGATGAGTCGGTACCGGCAAAAGATACATATACACTTTTATCTTGTAGCTTCATTGTTAAGGCTCCAAATTGCATATCATCATTTACTACTTTCATGTAATTATAAAGGAGAATGTCTTGATATCTTTTGGTGTCTTTCATAATTTGTAACATTTTAAAGGTGTTACCAATAAAAAGACCACGATGTTCTTTTTTCTTATCTTTTAGCTTTTCAGCCGCTTCTTGTAAGAAAATTTTCTTGCTTTTGAAAGCAGGAACAATATCGGTAAAATCGATGTATGTTAAAAGACTAAGGATTAGGTTGTCTATTTCATTAAATGGAAGCTCTTTAAATGTCTTATCTTTATTCTTTTTAATATAATCAATTATATTCATCCCTTTGCTCCTTTAAGTTTTTATTATGAAAAATATATATTGTTCTTTTCTATAGTATATTCTAATTCATAGAATTTTTTTAATATTTGAGAGAGTAAGTAAGTATCATCTAAACCAATGATTTCAAAGCTTGAATGCATTGCTAACATAACAAGTCCAATATCAAGAGAGTTAATACTTAAATGCTTTAGGCTAGCCGTAGCTAGAGTAGAACCGGTTGCATAGTCATTTCGGGAAGTATAATAGGAATACTTAATATTTTTACTTTCACATATATGTTTTAGCACTGTTGCAGATATACTGTTGGTACTACTACTCGTTTCTTTCATAATCATTATACCACTATTTAGGGGTGGAGTATTGGTGTGATCGGTTAGTTCATCATGATTAGGGTGCCTAGCATGAGTGTTATCAGCATTTATTATAAGGGAATGATTTAAAGTTGTAGTTAAATCGAGTTCTAGATTTGCACATATCTTTTTTAGGGTATCTATTAAAAAGTTGGAATCAGCACCTTCTAGGGTATTCGAGCCAATTTCTTCACTATTAAAAACTACAAAGACATTTATATCTTCGCTTTTGCTTTTTAAGAAAGAAGTTAGGCCCGCGAAAGTACAAGATAAGTTGTCAATTCTAGAACTGGCTAAAAATTCATTATTTATGATTACGGGTTCTTCTTTGTTATATAAAAATAAGTCATACTCAAATAATTCATCTTTTTTATTTGTATAGTTTTTAATTAAGTCTTTTAAAGTATCTTTTTTATTTAAAGATATTATTGGCATTAAATCAACTTCGGTATTTAAATCAAGGTTAGAGTTAGCAGAATCATTTTGATGGATTGCAATACTTGGAATGATAGCAACAGTTTCTTTTAAATCAATAATGTCTTTTTTATAACTGTTGTTCTTTTTGGTGATGATTCTTCCGGCGATAGACATAGGTCGGTCCATAAAACCATAGTTTAATATCCCACCATATGGAGCAACATTTAGTTTTAAATAACCGTTTTCATAATACTCGGGATTAGGTTTGATAGTAAATGAAGGCGTGTCACCGTGCGTGCTTACAATTTTAAATTTATCTTTTTGCTTAGAGATGGAAAAAGCAATTAAAGTTGCGTCGTTGCGGACAACAAAATATTTGCCTTTTTCTAAATTCCAAGGATCTTCCTCTGTTAATTCTTGATAATTATTTTTTAATAATATTTCTTTAATGGTTTTAATACAAGTAAAAATACATGTACCATTTTTTAGAAAGTTTATTAATTCTTGATTAAATTGATTCATAGAATTCACCAATATTAGTATGGCTAAATAAAACTTAACTATAAGTGCTTTTCACTTTTTTGAAAATATGCTATACTATATTTAGTAGGAGGAGTATGTTATGAAACGTATAGGTTTAATAGGGGTTTGCTTGGGGTTTGGTTTACTTTTAACTGGTTGTGGTGATACAAGGGAACTTACTTGTAGTAGGAGTGAAGAAGATTATTATGCAACAATGGTAGAACAATATCATTTTACGTATAAAAGTGAGGCTTTAGAAAAAGTTGATCAAGGTATTCAAATAGAAATGGCAGAAGATTATTCTACTCTTTTATCAAGTTATGCGGATACTTTGGAAGAAGAAGTAAGGGAAATGAACAGTGATACAATTAAAGCAAATTTTAGTGTAGAAGGAAATAAACTAATTGTTACAGCTAGCTATAATTTTAGTGATTTAAGCGAAGAAGAGTTAGAAACAGTTGGATATGAAGAAGAATATGCTAGTTATGATAGTGCTAAAACTGAATTAGAGTCACAAGGTTATGTTTGTGAATAAACAGTAAAAAGATGAAATCGTGAGTGATTTCATCTTTTAGTTTTAGTTAATTTTGGTAATTGTGAATGATCCAGAATATCTATCGTTAGGTACTAATTCAAAGTCTACATTTGAAGTGTTGATTAAGCGATAAGTTGAACCAGCATTACCGTTAAAAATGGCATTACCAGTGATTGTTCCGGTTTCACACAAATTTAATTTGTTATGAGTTGATGAGTGAGCGATAAGGGCATCCCCTGGGTAGAATTGGTGTAATTCGATTCCTAAGGCATTAGGTTCACAATCGTAATCTTTATTTTTAAGGTTTCTAGCATTAACCCACCAGTGAACTAAATATTGTCCATCTTGCGGAAGAGTAAATTCACCAGTTGTTGGATCATAAGTGACACCATTGCTTAAATTCGTGATTCCAAGTCTAAGCGGATCACCACTTGCTACAAATAAATTTGATTCATCGTGTACCATAGCTGCGGCATTGAATGATGGTCCAGTAGGTCCAGTAGCACCAGTAGGTCCAGTAGCACCAGTAGGTCCGGTAGCACCAGTAGGACCAGTAGCACCGGTAGGTCCGGTAGCACCGGTAGGTCCAGTAGCACCAGTAGGACCAGTAGCACCAGTAGGTCCAGTAGCACCAGTAGGACCAGTAGCACCAGTAGGACCGGTAGCACCAGTAGGTCCAGTAGCACCAGTAGGTCCAGTAGCACCGGTAGGTCCAGTAGCACCAGTAGCACCAGTAGGACCAGTAGGTCCGGTAGCACCAGTAGCGCCAGTAGGTCCGGTAGGGCCAGTTGCTCCAGTATATCCTCTTTCACCCCTTGGGCCGGTAGGTCCGGTAGGACCAGTTGCTCCTTTGCAATCAAAACAACATTTTACAATTTCGCAACAACAATTTTTGTCGGGATTTGTATAAATGTTTTCAGTATTATTTTCTATTTTTATTTCCTCCTTCCACTGTTATGATATGAGGTTTTAAAAGTTTTGCATGAGCTAATATCTCTATTATATGATAAATTTAAAAATATGTTCTTTTTTTAGGGTTATTTGTCATAATTTTAAATGGGTGATCTTTATGAGATTAAGTGACTTGCAAGCTAAAATGGTAGTAAATGTTAAAGATGGGAAACATCTGGGGATGATTGTAGATGCTGAAGTTAATGAGGCTGGTCAAATAATTTATTTTACGGTGATGGTAAGGCATTTAGTTAAAAGATTATTTAAAAATGAACCGGAAGTAAATATTACAATTAAACAAATTGTTAAAATTGGAACAGATGTCATCTTGGTTGAATTGTAATTTTGTGGTATACTTTAAGAGGTGGTTATTTTGAATAAGAAAACATATATAATCGCAGTATTGGTTTTGATTATAGATCAGGTTAGCAAAAGTTTGATAGAAATATTTTTTGATTTGAATGAAAAGGTTGAGGTTATTAAAAACTTCTTTTATATTACGGTGGTTCACAATACAGGGGGAGCTTGGAGTATTTTTAGTAATTATAGCTATCTTTTTATTATTGCTAGTGTTTTAGCTATTGTTTTGTTAGTTAAATTTATGTTTGGTTTTAAAAATAATTTGCGAAATAATATAGCGTTTGCGCTTTTATTTGGGGGAATATTTTCTAATTTAGCTGATCGAATTTTTCTTGGCTATGTTAGAGATTTTTTGAGTTTTAAAATATTTAGCTATGATTATCCAATATTTAATATTGCTGATGTTGCTATTGTGGTTGGAGTTGTTTTTTTAATTATAGCTATAATTAAAGGAGAGGATCGCTGTTGAGGAAAGTAGTAAGTGATAAAGAAAATGTTAGAATCGATAAATATTTGGCTAGTATCTTGGATTATTCGAGGGAGTATATTCAAAAATTAATTGAGGCAAAATTAGTTTATGTAAATGCAAAATTAGTTAGGGCTAGTTACCAGGTTTGTTTAGGTGATGAAATAATAATTAACGAGGAAAAGTTAAAAAATGATAAGATAATTAAACCAGTTAAAATGGATTTAGATATTGTTTATGAAGATGAATATTTAATGGTTATTAATAAACCTAGTGGTTTAGTAGTTCACCCTGGAAGTGGAAATTATAATAATACTTTAGTAAATGGTCTAATGGATTATACGAATAATTTAAGTGATGTTGGGGGAACTGAAAGATTAGGAATTGTGCACCGAATAGATAAAGATACGAGTGGGCTTTTATTAGTAGCTAAAAATAATTTAGTTCATCAAATTTTGGCTGATGACTTTAAAAATAAAAGAGTTAAAAGGGAATATCTTGCTCTTTTGGATGGCGTTTTTAAAGGAAGTAGCGCTACGATTGAGGCTCCAATAGGAAGAGATAAGAATATGCGGGAGAAAATGGCCGTTGTAGAAGACGGTAAAAAAGCAGTTACACATATGAAAGTACTAAAGAGGTATGATAAATATACTTTTGTTAGTTGCATTTTAGAAACAGGAAGAACTCATCAAATAAGAGTACATATGGCTTATATCGGTTATCCTGTTCATAATGATCCAGTGTATGCTAAAAAAGAGGCAACAAGTTTTGGACAATTTTTGCATTCGTATAAAATGAGTTTTAAACATCCAATTACGCAAAAAGAAATGGAGTTTACTTGTCCTTTACCAAAATATTTTCAAGATTTTTTGGATAATTTAGAGGAAATTTAAAATCATTTTTAAGAATAATCCTAAAATTAAACTTGTTAGAAGAAAGTAAAAGAGTGGCCACATTTTTACTTCGTGGAATATTTCTTTGATTTTGAGATTTAAGAGAAAAGAACTGATAAATAAAAGGATACTTATGATAAAACTGTAAGTGTTATCTTCAAAGTAAAAATAGTAAAGAGGTAAAATTGTCAAAAAAATAAAGTTTAGGGCAAGATAAAATAAATGATCATAAGCTATATTATTTAAGTAGATAAAATAATAAATGGCAATAAATAAGAAGAGTGTAAATGTTAAATAAAATAAGAAACTCATAGATCCACCTCTTTACTAAATATATGATTTGTTATAAAATAAAAGTACTGGTGAGGTGATATTATGCATTTTAATATTATGAATAAAAACGATGAAATAGTAATGAGTTTAGTTCATTATTTTATTACGGAAGAAAATTATACGCCTATTGTTGTTAGAGGTGTTAAAGATGAAATATGGTTAGAAAATTTAGATGGTCCATATCGAATTATAAGAATTAATTCAAATTATATACATAATGATGAACAGTATAAATTTGATATATTTAAAACTAAAAAAGTTGTAGAACAAATTAAGAAGAAAACTTTATCATTAAGTATGAATACTTTAAATATATTTTTAAATCTTTCGGATAATGTTAATTTGGATGCAGAAGATAAAAATATTAGTTCAATTAAATTTACAGGGATAGATGAGATTATTAAAGATAAAAATATTAAGGAAATATTTCCTAATATGAAAAATAAACTTATTAAAGATAAAGAAGGAATTGATTTAATAGTTAATGTTACTAATGATATTAATGCAAAAACAGTAGAAGATAATAAAGTGTTTACAAAGATATTTGAGCCTAAAAAAATGATTGTAACACCTATTTTGATTGCTGTTTGTGTTTTGGTATTTATATCTATGTATATATGGGGTAGTGGTAGTGAAGATTCTATTACATTGCTTTTGTTTGGAGCAAATTATCGGCCTTTGGTACAGATTGGACAGATATGGAGACTTGCTACATCAATGTTTTTACATATTGGGATTGTGCATTTAGTTGTTAATATGTATTCATTATTAATTATTGGTAAACAATTAGAGAGCTTTTTGGGAAAAGTAAAATTTTTGATTGTTTATTTAGGAAGTGGAATACTTGGCTCTTTGTTGTCAGTAGTAGTTCATAGTAGTATTTCAGCGGGAGCTAGCGGAGCAATATTCGGTCTTCTTGGATCACTCCTTTATTTTGGCTATCATTATCGATTATATTTGGGAACAGTTTTAAAAACTCAAGTTATTCCGATTATTATTCTCAATTTAATAATTGGTTTTATGGTACCAGGGATTGATAATTTTTGTCATATTGGTGGTTTAGTCGGAGGTTATTTATTAACCATGGTTGTAGGTGTTCCTGGTAAATCTAAGAAGAACGATCGGATTAATGGAGCAGTTGTTCTTATCTTGTTAGTAGCGTTTTTATGTTATATGCTATTTGGATATTTGAGGTAACTATGGAAAGGTTGCAAAAAGTTATAGCGGAAGCGGGCATTACTTCAAGAAGAAAAGCCGAAGAATTAATTCTTGCTGGTAAAGTAAGCGTAAATGGTGAGGTGATCTCTAAACTTGGCCTTAAAGTTAGTGGTAAGGATATTATTGATGTAGACGGAGTTAGGCTAAATCGGAATGTGGTTAGAAAGTATTATATACTTAATAAACCAAGAGGGGTTATATCTAGTGCAATTGATGAGAAGGGGAGAAAAACGGTGGTTGATTATATTGATACGGATGTGCGTATTTATCCCGTGGGGAGACTTGATTATGATACGACAGGCTTAATTATTTTAACTAATGATGGTAAACTAGCTAATATTCTTGCTCATCCTAAAAATAAAATTCCTAAAACTTATATAGCTAAAATCGAAGGTTTATTGAATAAAGATGATATTGATCGCCTTAAAAGTGGGATTATAATTGAGGGAAGAAAAGTTTTTATTGAGGATTTTAAAATTCGTGATAAAGATTTTGAGAAAAAAACATCATTAGTTGAAATAACAATTGTTGAAGGTAGAAATCATATCGTAAAAAAAATATTTGAAAGTTTAAAACATCCCGTAATTCGTTTATCGAGAATTAAAATTGCTTTTTTGGAACTTGGAAACCTTAAAAGTGGACAATACCGAGAGCTTACTATTAAAGAAGTAAAAAAATTATATAGTTTAAAATAGCGAAAGTTATTTTTTTGACAAATAAAAAGGAAGAACAACGCTTCCAAATGATTATAACTTCTATTCTTCTACATCTTCAATAGAAATGGCACTGGTTGGGCATGATGAAATAGCACTTGCTAAATCAGCACTATCTAAATTATCATTATTTTTAGCATGACTTAATCCTTCATCATTAAATTCAAAATGTTCTGGATCAATAGATACGCATGCGCCACAGCCAATGCAGGCTTCTTCGTTTACAACTATTTTTTTCATAATCTCTCCTTATCAGTTTAATTATATCAAAACTTTGACAAAATGGGAAGATAATCTCTTTTAAATATTAAAAAAATATGTTATCATTATATCGAAGGATCGTGGCGATATGAAAACAAGAATGGAAAAATATTATGATGAAGAAAATAATAATATTGCTTTAAGACAACAAAAGAATATGGATCTTTACGAAAATATCAATAATTATGATGTAGATGATTATAAACTTGAAGCAAACGTGACAGTTCTTGATAATAATGCTCAAAATATTGATGTTGAAAAAATCAAAAAAATTTTAGATACTAAATATAATAAACAACCTAAAAGAAGAAGTATTGTGGTTGATGATAATGATTATCAGGAACCGGATATTAATTTGGATGAAACAAGAGAATATGATATTAATGCTATATTAGAGCGAGCTCGAAGTGAAAAAGAAGTTGATTATGAAAAAGAGCGAGTAAAAAAAATTAGAGATACCCAATTTGATATTTTAAATAGTTTGGATATTGCTGGGGAAGAAAAACAAGATAATACGGAAAATAATGAATTAATGGATTTAATTAATACGATAACAGCAAAAGAATTAGAAATTAAAGAGCAAAAAAAAGAAGATATAGATCCTCTTGATATTTTGACTGATTTAAAAGGGGATGAAGGAACGGTGGTGGTTGATGGCATTCATGAGGAAGAAAGTGTAAGTGAAACTTCCCCAATTATGTCTTTGGAAGAGGCCGATAAAATCAAACCAGCGATTATGGATGCTAAAACCCAAGATTTAACAAGTACTTTACAGTTTACGCAAAGTGATTTTGATGATTTTAATGATCTAAAAAAAGAAGTTAAGTCTAGTAGAGCACTTATTTATATTATAATTGTATTGGTAAGTATTATTTTGATCGCGGGAGTAGTTGTCTTTTTAAATAATTTTTTAAATCTTTCTTTGTTTTAATGCATATATTTTAGTATGAGAAATAGTTTTAAGAGTAAACATAAATACAATAGTAAATTTCTTTCAAAAATAATTTTATTGACAATTATTTTGATTGGAGGATTTACTGTTTTTTTATTAGCTAGATTTACAAATAAAATAAGCAATACTTTGATGCAAATTAGTAAAAGTGAAATAACGAGAATAACTTATGAATTTATTGTGGAAAGATTAGATAGTAGTTTGTTTAATAAAGCTAATTTAGAAGATATTTTGGTTTTGGAAGAAAATGAGGCCGGAGAAATACTTTATGTCGATTTTGATTTAGAACAGGCTTATTCAGTTTTAGGTCAAGCATCAGATATTTTAACCAATGCTTTAGGAGAATTGGAAAGCGGTCAAGTATCGGTTCTTTATTTAGATGAAGAATTATCACATGAACTAGGAAGTATGGTTCTTAATATTCCGATTGGCAATGGCTTTGATAATGCTTATTTTTATAATTTGGGACCTAAAATACCAGTTAGAATTAATTTTGTAGGATCAGTTTTGACTAACTTAAAGACAGAAATTACCGATTATGGTTTTAATAATGCTTTAGTGGAGATGTTTATTTATATTGAATTTAAAACGCAAATTATAAGTCCGGCACAAGTAGAAGAAATAACTTTAAAGTATGATGCAGTTATAGCTTCGATGATGGTTGAAGGTAGTGTGCCGAAGTTTTACGGAGGAACAATTGAAAAAGAAAGCAGTATTTATTCGCAAAATATAGAATAAAAAAAACCTAAAATTAGGTTATTATCTTATGGTAGCGACGGAGGGGATCGAACCCCCGACCTACCGGGTATGAACCGGTCGCTCTAGCCAGCTGAGCTACATCGCCGTTTGTTAAAGCAATAATAATATAACATAAAAAAAGGACTTTTACAATACCTAATTGCTAAAAAGATAGGGAATCAAAACTTGATGACACCTTTTAAGTTTTTTATTTATATGATATTAGTAGAAGATTTTGGGGAGGTAAAATATGATAGGTAAATTAATTGGAAATACGCCGATGATAAAAATAAAATATCGTTATCAAGGTATTATAAATTATGTATATGCAAAGTTAGAATATTTTAATTATACAGGAAGTATTAAAGATAGAATTGCTTTTTATATAATTAAGAAAGCACGAGAAAGTGGCGATTTAAAAGATAAGCAAGCAATTGTGGAAGCTACAAGTGGTAATACAGGGATAAGTTTAGCGGCAATTGGAGCGTATTTTGGCCATCCGGTCCATATATTTATGCCGGATTGGGCAAGTAAAGAGCGAATTTTAATAATGAAACTTTATGGTGCAAATGTTTATCTTGTTAGTAAAGAAGAGGGAGGATTTAGGGAAGCAATAAGAAAAAGTGATGAGTTAGCAGAAAAAATAAATGGCTTCTTACCTAAGCAATTTGAGAATGAATTAAATGTTCGGGCTCATTATTTGCAAACAGCCAAAGAAATTATAGATAAAGTACCTGATGTAGAAGCTTTTGTCAGTGGGATTGGGACTGGCGGGACCTTGATGGGAGTTGCTAAAGCTTTAAAAGAAAAGAAGAACAATGTTAAAATTATAGCTTTGGAGCCTAATAAAATGCCCCTTATTAGTGGTGGAAAAATTATTGGAAAACATAAAATAGAGGGAATAGGTGATGATTTTATTCCCAAGATAGTTGAGCAAAAGTTAATTGATGATGTGGTGATGATTGATGATGAAGATGCTATTAATATGAGTAGACTTTTGGCGAAAAAGTTAGGACTTGGAGTCGGGATATCTAGTGGGGCTAATTTTATTGCTAGTGTTTTAAGCAATAAAGAAAAAGTAGTTACCGTTTTTGCTGATGACGTTAAAAAGTATTTAAGTACGGATTTAATTAAAGATGTTGATCATAATCCCCATTTTATATCTAATAAGATAGAGTTGTTAGGGATCGAAGAAGTAATTTAATATTTTTGAGATAAAAACTTTTTTTTAAAAACTTTTTTTGATATAATTAAATTGTAGGTGAAGAATTATGAAAAAGAAAGTAATTATAGGAATTGTTATTTTAATATTATTAGTAGGTGTAGCTTTAACTTTGGTTTGGATTTTTAGAAATGATGAAGATAGTAATCTTAGCGATGCCGAGAGATTTTCTCGGGAATATAGCGATATTCAAGATAATAATGTTTTTGTTTATCGGAACGTTGATGAGATTATTCGCATTTTGGAACATGGAACAGGTGTTGTTTATTTAGGCTTTCCTGAATGTAAGTGGTGTCAAAAATATGTAACATATTTAAATGAGGCAGCTTTAGAAAATAATATTACCCGTATTTATTATTTGGATATTTTAGAAGATAGAACAAATAATACTTTGGAATATCAGGAAATTGTTTCTATACTTGATGAGTACTTACAGTATGATGAGGAAGGCAATAAAAGGGTATTTGTACCAATGGTTATAGTTGTTGATCAAGGTCAAATTGTGGGCTTTGATGATGAAACAAGTTTAGATACACATAATTTAGATGATCCAAATGAATATTGGACGGATGAAGAAGTTAGTGATTTAATGAGTAAACTAAAGGAAATGTTTTCTTATGTAAATAGTGGAATATGTAATGAATGTAAGGAATAGTAAATAGTAAAATATTTGCTTTTGTGATTTAGAAATTATTGCTAAAAATATGATTTGGCATGAGTCAAGATGTATTAGTCATTTATTTGAGAACTTTGTAAGATCAGAGAAAAATACGAATACTAATAAATTAGAGTTAGGATTAGGTTTATCGATTACGAAAAAGTTAGGAGATAAACTTGGTGATTCTATTAGTTGTGAAACAAAAGTTGGTGGGGACAATATTAAACACTAGTGGTAGGGAGGAATAAATGGCATTAAAAAGAGGTATCGTTGAATTAGAGGCGTATAATTCTAATTGGGAACAGGAATATCGTTTAGAAGAGGTATTATTAAAAAAAGTTTTGAGTAGGAGGATTTTGGAAATTCATCATGTTGGAAGTACTTCTATTCCAGGACTAAAAGCCAAACCTATCATTGATATTTTAATGGTTATTTCCAGTTTTGATGAAATTAATGAAATAGCAAAATTGTTAGAACCTTATGGTTATGAAAATAGAGGAACACAGGGAATTGATGATCGATACTTTTTTGC
>CALVHY010000027.1 GCA_944329205.1 uncultured Bacilli bacterium
AGGCATTATATTTATTTCTTCATATGTACCAGCATCACTCTCTTGATACATAGCTATAACATTTAAATCAGCATTATTAAATGTAATAGTCCCATTAATTAGGGGTATACTTTGGGTATTTCGATATTTTGCTCTTGTAAAATTTAATATTAATGTTGTAATTAACGCTACAACTAATATAGCTATAATAATGTTTTTCTTTATATTACTTCTTTTTAATCTTTCTAATTTCATCTTTTAACAACCTTTCATGAAGCTAGACTTCATTTTATTTTGCAGCCCAATAAATTATCATGTATTTATAACCAGTTTCCTAGCTTATACTTCCATTATAAATTTCTCTATACACAAAGTCAAGAAAAAGTTTGGCATTTCCGACAAGATATTTTACATGATTCGCTTTAATGAGAAAATTAATTTAGGTGATTAAAATGTTCAATACAAATAACATAAAAAAGATAAGGATATCCGCTCATAAAAGCCAGGAAGAAATAGCAAATATTTTAAACATAAGTCGGAGCAGTTACGCTATGTGGGAAAGTGGTAATGAAATATTTCCAATAAAAAGATTAATTGATTTTTGCCATTTTCTAAATGTTTCAATCGACTACACCTTAGGATTAACAAACACCAATTATAAACTTGTCGCGGACTATAATAAGGATATTTCTCTAAAAAGAATTAAAGAATTTCGCAAAGAAAATAATCTAACTCAAGAAAAACTAGCCTCTATTTTAAATACAAATAAAAGTGTTATATGTGGATATGAAAAAGGAAGATATATAATTGCTACCCCTTTTCTTTATACCATATGTAAAAAATATAATATCTCTGCCGATTATCTTTTAGGAAGAACAAATAATCCCAAATATTTAAATTAAGTGTCTAGTTATTATTTTTAGATAAACAAATAACTATTTTTTTGATATACTTAAAATGGTGATTAACATGGAAGCAGTAGGTATTATTTGTGAATATAACCCTTTACATAATGGTCATATTTATCACATTAAACAAGTAAAAAAACTATTCCCTCAAAAAACCATTATTTTAGTTTTAAATGGTTATTTTTTAGAACGGGGCGAAGTAAGTGTTTTATCTAAAGAAAACAAAACTAAATTAGCTTTAATCTATGGAATTGATCTAATTGTTGAACTTCCCTTTATTTTTGGCTCTCAAAGTGCTGACATCTTCGCTGATGCGGCCATTAAAATATTGGGACATTTAGGTTGTGATTCTCTTGTTTTTGGCAGTGAATCAAATGATTTAGAAACTCTTAAAAAAGTAGCATCTATCCAAGAAACGGCTAAATACAACCAAAAAGTTCAAGAATTACTAGCTACCGGCCTAAATTATCCTACCGCTTTAGCTAAAGCTTTGCAAATAGATGTTGATATTTTTAATCCCAATGATTTACTTGGTATATCCTACATAAAAGCTATTAAAAAAAATAATTTAAACATTACCCCTCTTACTATTAAAAGAACTAGTGACTATCACAATACTACTGATGACTTTCCCATAATTAGTGCTAGTAATATTAGAAACAAAATAAAACACCATCAAGACATTTCTAAGTATGTCCCTAGAAAAACTTTAAAATTAATTGAAAATATTTCTTTAGAAAATCTATTTCCCTATATAAAATACAAAATCATAACCGACCCTGATTTAAGTAGATATTTAACTGTTGATGAAGGTATTGAAAATCGTTTAAAAGAAAAAATCATGGAAGCAAATTCTTTAGAAGAATTTATTGCCATGATCAAAACCAAAAGATACACATATAACAAAATAACAAGAATGTTAATCCACATTCTTATTGGTCTTCCCAAAGAAATTAACAAGTTAGCTACCATCGAATACATCAAAATCCTAGGTTTTAACAAAAATGGTCGAACTTATTTACATGAATTAAAAGATGATCTTGAAATATCTTTAATTCCTATTCCCAACTCTTTAGAATATAAATATGAACTTTTAGCTAGTCAAGTCTACAGTTTAATTAGCCAAAACAAAATATTAGCCTATGAAAAAAGCAATAAACCCATTTTCTTTGAATAGTTTATTGCTTTTGACATTTTGGGCAATAATATGTACTTCTACCCCCAATTTTAATATTCTCTATTTTTGTTTTACAAACCGTGCATTCTTCTCCTTCTTTTTTATGAACTTTTAAATTCTGTTGAAATCTTCCTGTAACCCCCAAACTAGATGTATAGCTTCGAATAGTTGTTCCGCCCATTTTAATTGCTTCTCTAATTATTTCATCAGATCCCAAAACTATTTTTTGGCATTCCTCTTCACTTAAACTATTCGCTGGTTTTAACGGATTAATTTTAGCATAAAACAAAACTTCATTCGCATAAATATTGCCAAGACCACTAATAATTGTTTGATCAAGTAATGCTGTTTTAATTGGTATATGTTTACTGCGAAACTTTTCTTGTAAATAATGAGCATTCAACCGTTTATCACCGGGCTCTAATCCTTGTTTTTTTATACATTCCGTCTTTTCTAATTCATCTTTTAAAATAAGCCGCATTCTTCCAAACTTTCTTGTATCTGCATACCGTAAAGTTGTATTATCATCAAAAACAAATATTACATGTTCATGCTTATCTCGAACTTCACTTTTATCTTTAATAAAATATTTACCTTCCATTCGAAGATGCGATAATAAGTAATATTTTTCGGTTTCCAAAATAAGCCATTTTCCCCTTCTTTTAATATCTTTAAAAGACTCTCCTACCAAATTATTTTTAAAATCCTTTAAAGAACTCTCAATCGTTGGTTCATAATAAACTTCTACTTCTTTTATTCTTTTATTTAAGATTTTTTTCTTTAATGTATTTCTAACCGTTTCTACCTCAGCTATTTCCGGCATAACTTCACCTACTTTGCTTCATATAAATCTTTACCTTGAGCAATTCCTACTTTTAAAGGAACATCAAGTTCAATAACATTTTCCATAACCATCTTCACAATTTCTTTAACCCTTTTTTCTTCTTCTTTAATTGTATCAATCACTAATTCATCATGAATTTGTAAAACCATTTTACTTTTAATATCTTGCTTTTTAAATTCTTCATAAACCCGCACCATAGCTTTCTTAATAATATCGGCACTTGTTCCTTGAATTGGCGTATTAAGAGCAATTCTCTCCCCACTACTTCTAATCATATAATTACGATTATTTAACTCTTCAATAGTTCTTTTCCGATTAAAAAGGGTACGAACGGAACCCGTTTCATAAGCTTCTTTAATAATATTATCCATATATTTCTTAACTCCAGGATATAACTCATAATATTTATTGATAAAGTCTTGCGCTTCTTTTCTACTAATATTGAGGTTTTCTCCTAAGCCAAAGCCACTAATTCCATAAACAATTCCAAATATAACCGCCTTTGCTGTTGACCGCATCTGTTTTGTTACTTTACTTTCTTCTACCCCATAAATATCCGCGGCCACTTTTGTATGGATATCCGCATCATTCTTAAAAGCTTCGATAAGTTCTTTCGAACCGGATATATGCGCAAGTATTCTAAGTTCAATTTGAGAATAGTCTATACTTAAAAATAAATCATTAGTCGGTTTAAACGCCCGTCTAACCTTTCTTCCTTCTTCCCCCCGAATAGGAATATTTTGTAAATTAGGTTCCACGCTCGAAAGTCTTCCTGTTCTTGTAAGAGTTTGTTTAAAAATCGTATGAATCTTGCCATCGGGAAATTTCGCATTTTCCAAACTAACGGTATATGTCGAAATAATCTTGCTATAATTACGATATTCTAAAATAAGTTCAATAATGGGGTGTTTTCCCCGCAGTTTTTGTAGAGTTGCTGCATCTGTCTTAAACCCTGTTTGATTTTTCTTTCCCCCTTGAAGACCTAATTTTTCAAATAATACTTCACCAAGTTGTTTAGGACTAGATATATTAAATTCTATCCCGGCCATTTTATAAATTTCTTTGGCTAAAAGCTCAAGTTTAGTTTCGGCTTCTTTTTTTATTTCTTCTAAAACTTTACTATCAACTTTTACGCCAAAAAACTCCATATCCGCAAGAACCCTCACCAAAGGCATTTCAATGTCTCTGAAAAGTTCATACATTGATTCTGTTTTAAGTCCATTAACATATTCATCTCTCGTATCATAAATAAAACGCGCTTTTAAAACAATATCCTTTTTTAGTTTATCTACATCCTTAAACTCTTTCTTTTTTTCATCAACATAAAACTCAACATTAATTCCCTCAGGATGCATTAAGTAAGCAATATCATCCTTGGTAAAACCCTTCAAAAGATAAGCAGCAATCATTAAATCATAATTAATTGGTATCACTGCTAAATCATGCCTCATCAAAATAACATCCCAAGCTTTAGCATGATAAGTATATATAACTTTACCCTCTAAAATATGGGGTAAATTAAGAAGATATTTAGGATCAAGAAAATAATTATGTTCTTTATCACTAAGACCAATTCCTAAAACATCTCCTTTATGATAGTTTTCATCACTAATCTCCATAAATAAACTTACTTCATCACCCAAAACTAATTTTGTTAAATCATCTACTTCTCTATACTCAATATCATCTTTTACAACTTCTTTACGCTCAAAATTTTTAAGCAAAGAATAAAACTCTAATTTTTCAAATATATCATGAAGCTTTTCTTCATCACTACCCTTATATTTAATATCTTCAAAGCTAATATTTAACGGTACATCTTTATAAATTGTTGCTATATCTTTACTCATAAAAGCCTGATCACGATCTAGCTTTAATTTTTCTTTTACTTTCCCTTTAATATTATCAATATTCTCATATATTCCTTCTAAAGACCCATATTCTTGCAAAAGTTTTAAAGCTGTTTTCTCCCCAATTCCACTTACACCGGGAATATTATCAGATGAATCACCCGCTAAAGCTTTTAGATCAATAATTTTAATAGGTTCAATTTTATATTCATCCTTAAAACTTTGAGGATTATACTTAATATAACCCGTTTGTTTCAAAAGCTTTATATCTGTTCCCTCACTAATTAATTGTAATAAATCTTTATCGCTAGAAATAATTGTCGCATCATATTCCTGATCTAAATCAGCCATTTTCGCAAGAGTTCCAATAATATCATCAGCCTCATATGGTTCTAATTCCAAATATTTAATCCCCATTGCATCAAGTATTTTTCTAGCAACCGGCATTTGTTTGATTAGATCATCCGGTGTTTCTTGCCTTCCTTCTTTATAAAAGTCATATTTTTGCTTCCGAAAATTCTTCCCAACATCAAATGCTACGGCCATATACTCCGGCTGTTCTTCATTAATAATTTTATTAATCATCGTTGTAAAGCCATACAAAGCATTAGTAGGAAATCCTTTACTGTTTTTCATCATTCCCCCTGAATAAACCGTCGCATAATAACTTCGAAACATCAAATTATTTCCATCTACTAAAATAACTCTTTTCATCATCCACCTCTAACATATCCTCATTATATCATGAATTTAAAAAAGAAAAAAGCGCTAATTACTAAGCTTTTAGCCGCTCTCTAACTAAGGCATTCCGCTCGTATTTTTCGGTTTGCAGACTCTCTTTTTTATCTCTAAGTTCTATTGCCTCTCTTAAATAAACAATTTTCTTACCCAATAATTTTTCCAAATACTTTTGCAATTCTTCTATAAATAAAACACTTCTTCTTGCCTCATACATATCTTTTAACTTAGGATAACTATTTACCACATCTTTAAATAAACCATCAACCAAAAAATAAATAATCTCCAAATTAAAACCATTTAAATTATTTTTTAACACTTCTTCATAATCCAGCTTGCTAAAACTATACTCTAACGTATCGATAATATACAACCTAGAACCTAGCAAAATATTATACATAACATCATAGCACTTAACTTTTTTACTAGTTATATCATAAATATCTTCTTGGGCTTTTTTAACTAAACGGATAAACCGTTCTAAATTAACATTTAAAGGATTTATCTCACTTAAACTCTTCGCCCGCTTATAAACCGTTATATCCCCAATTACTTTCCCCTCTAACATCATTACATCTTGAGGAAACACAAAAGTAGATGATTTTATATGCCTAAATGCTAAGATTTTTTCTTTATCAAAGCTCGCATAATCATCATCAACTTCCCAGTAATCATGATAAAACTTATAAACCATTTTATCAAGCTTATAACAAACTCCTTGTGATCCTTGATTCAAATAATTTAGTGATTGTCTAAATTGTTCTACTTCGCCTCTATTATTAAAAACCATTCTTATTCCCCCCAATAAATCTAAATTTCTTTGGCTATATTTTTTTTGTTTTTAGACCGATAATTAACATCCGTTGCCAAAATACTATAACCAATCGCCGCCAAAGGAACACTTACAAGCATTCCTAAAACTCCGGCTACACTAGCGCCAATTGTCACTGCCACAAACACCCATATACCCGGCAGTCCCACGGATTTTCCTACAACTTTTGGATATATAAAATTACCTTCTAATTGTTGTAAAACAATAATAAAAATAACAAAGATTAAAGCTTCAAGAGGACTAACCATAAAGATTAAAAAGGCCCCAATAATAGTACCAATAAAAGCTCCATAAACAGGAATTAACGCTGTAACGCCAATTAAAACTGATATAGTCGCCGCATAAGGAATCCCTAAAATAAGCATGCCGATAAAACAAAGAACGCCAATTATAAGGGCCTCTAAACCCTGACCACTGACAAAACTAGCACAAATACGATTAGAAAGTCTTGCAGTATCTTTGATCTTTCTAACTTTTGATATAGATAGATATGCTTTTAAAACTTTATCCATTTGCGCTAAAAGCTTCTCTTTTTGGGCCAACAAATAAATAGCAAAAACTAGAGCAATAACCATATTAACTACTATATTTATGACATTTGTCGCTACCCCCAAAGTAACTTCTAATATTTTATCACCATTATTGCTTATGTAAGCAATCGCTTTATCAGCAAAATTCTTAACCCCCTCTTCTATTTGTCCTACTATATCTGCACTAACATTAAATCTATCCAATAATTCTCTTACATTCTCCTCATACCTAGGCATATTATCTACAAACAAAACAAATGTATTTTTAAGTTGCGGAATAATTAATAACAATAAAACAACTAAAAACGTAAAAACAATTGCTAAACTCAAAATAAGACTAATCCCTCTTTTACTCTTATTACTCATTTTAGCTTTATTAAGCAGCTTACCCTCAATTAAATTAACCAAAATATTAAGAATAAAAGCTATAACTATTCCAATTATAAAAGGTCTTAATACTCTTATAACCACACCCACAAAGTTCCATATATCTTTAATATGAATAAAGATAAATATTAAAACAACCGTTAATAAAACTAACTTTCCAATATCCCTTTTATTTTCTTTTATCATTATTATACCACCTACCACCATTATAATATAAAGTATCTAAAAGATAAAGAAAAAAAGTATTAATAATCTTCATTAATACTATCAATAAATTCCATTTGTTCATCAACTACACTTTTAAGTCTTCTTTTAAAGATAACAACTCTTCTTTTCAAAGTTTCGGCATCTTGTTCAATTTTATCAGCCTTAAGTAAAGCATCATTAACTATTCGGGAAGCATTTCTTCTTGCCTCATCGATCAATCCCTTAGCCTCATCTCTAGCTACTCTCTTAATTTGATTAGAAGCATCTTCTGCTACTACTAATGCTCTATTTAAAGTATTTTCCATATTTTGATATTTTTCTAAATCTTTTTTCAAACTAGCTATTTCTTGATCTTGTTGCTTCAATTTTGTAAGCATTGCCTCATACTCTTGCGTAACTTCATTGACAAAGTTATTAACTTCGATCTTATTATAGCCACTTATACTTGTATTAAACTTTCTCAAAAGAGCCTCACCTCAACAAACATCTTCCCACTTCTATTTTACCATTCTTCTTCTGTATCTGCCTTATTTTTCTCTGACTCATCACTAATTTTGCCTTGAACATTAACATTTTTAGGTGTACAAAGATAGATACCTACCCCAATTTTTTGCATTGTTCCCCCAATCGCATAAATACAACCGCTTAAAAAATCAATAATTCTTTTGGCTTGATCGGAAGTAACTCGTTTTAAATTTACAACCACACTATTCCGATTTTTTAAGTGATCAGCAATTTGTTGAGACTCTGAATAAGCACGAGGCTCAAGCAAAATCATTTTATTCCCTGATTTATCAGCTTCTGCTAAAGCATCAGCCTCACTAATATTATAAAACTCATCCTCTGTTCCTGTTAAAGTATCATCATCATCTACATCTTTGAAAAGACTTCTAAATTTTCCTAGAGCCATTATGCACTCCTCCTATTATTTAAATTACTCCTTTATTCTATCAAATATTTAATTAGAATGCAAGAGTCCAAACATAAAAAAATGTTCAAATTATAGATATTCCATAATTTGAACATTTTGGGCTAACTTAAGAACCAAATCTTTTTGATCATACTTATTAAATATTTCCATAAAATTACTATTATCCATCAAAAACATATCATGATAATAAGTAAAGATCTCAATTAAATTCGTAACACCCATGTCATTTAAATATTCTAAATTCTTTGATACTAACTTTTTATGAGCCTCAATTTCCTTAATTAAAGAACTAGTTGAATTTTCTTTTATTGCTTCTATCTCTTCTTTTTTAAAGCCAAATTTTTCTAAAAACTTCATGCTCTACCTCTCTTTTCTATTTCTTCAGGAAAAGCACTTATAACTAACTCTCTAACACTTTCCATCTGTGGTGTTACATCTAATCCTTCGAACATCACACTTGCTACTATATCACTAAGTGGTAAAAAACGATACTCTTTTCTTGCTAAAGCCCCTACAACTTTCTTAGAAATATTATCAACAACTTGTGGTAAATACTCATTTGTCGCATTACGTAAAACCAAGAAATTTAAATTTTCCAGTATTTGATTATACACTTGTCGATCTTCCGGATCAAGTAATTCGAGTCTATTTTCTTCCTCAGCTATTTCTTGAGCTGTTTTAATTTCCTTTAACGGTTTTTTTGTAGAGTATTCCGCGAACAAAATTTTATTATATAATTCCGGTCTAAACTCCCTATCTTCATTTACATACATAATATTATTATTCATACAAAACTTAACTCTCTCCAAGAAATCTCTTTTAAAACAAGCTGGTCTTAAGTTATTTTGAAAAACATCTTTCAAACCTAAAGCGACAATTTCATCCAATACTTGTTCAAGTTCACCAATTTCTCTTTCATTCATCGTTAATATTTTCAAAAACTCACCCGGAACTGTAGCTACTTCAAACCCGTGTCTAGTAAACTCTTCTTTAACTCTTTTAGCATTATCATAACTCGCAATATGAATGTCGGCTAAAAACTTAGTGATTAATACGTCTTCCTCCGTTCTTATTCCTAAATCTCTAAAGTCTGTAAATTTCATTTTCTAAACCTCCCTAATAAGCCATAAGTGGCACTTTCTTTGGATCTAAACCACTACTTTGTAGTAAAATAATTGCTTTATCAAGTCCCTTATAATCATATTTTGTAAGTACTGTTGGATTTAAATATATATCTAAAGCACTCTTACCAATTCTAAGTAATCTATCCATTTTGGCCTCTAATTCTTTATCATAAAGCAAATTAATATGATCAACAAATATATCTAAACTAAGTTCATTTTCTTTAAATATATTAACATTTCTCCTAATAACTTTTTCATTAAAGTGTTCAAGTACTTGATCTAAATCACTAGTTGTATAATCTAAATAATCAAGCCCTATTTCATTAAACAAATCAATCAGATCTTCCCGGTCAAACTTCTTTTCTTCTTTAACTGGTTCTATTCTTTTCTCCTGTTCTTCTTCGATGCTTTCTTCTTCTAACACTTCTTCTTTAGGAGGACTTACTTCTTCTTGACTTTTTGCTTCTTGCATTACTTCACTAATACTTTTCTTTTCGGATTCTTTTATTCTCGCATCATAATCATACAAAGCATCTTCAGGGAACATAAGAATTTTAGCTGCTTCTCTTGTTTCTTCTTCCGTCATATCAAACTGTTCTAACAAAGATGTGATTGAATCCCGGGTAATATTTATATTACCGGCTAGTGCTAAATCAAAATATTCATTTAATTTTTCTTGATTAGCTATAGCTGCATCTTTTCTTATTCCTATTTCTTCAATCGTGGTAATCGCACTATTCATTTCTTCTTCAACTTTAATTAATTCTTCTTGGCTTTCCTTAATATCTTCATTTACTCTCTCAATTGTCTCAGGTAAACTCTCATCTAGTCTAGCCACTAAAGCTTCCGGATCAAAATTAATGTGCAATCTATCAATAACAGTCTCATAAGAACTCTTATCAATCCCCTTTAATACTTCAATTAATTTACGACCCTGTTCTGTTAGATTTTTACTATCCGATTCAAGCCCAGCAATCTTCTCTTGCAAAGCACTCTTTTCTTTAGTTGTCCGCTCTTTTGTTTCCTCTGCTTTAGCATGAGCACTTTCCATTTATTTAAATACCACACTATCACTGCCACGTAGATTATATAACTTATCAAGAAGTCTTGTCACTTCTGGAGATAATATTTTCATAATCAACACTCCTTATTCTACATCTAATTATAACAAACCAATAAGTAATTGTAAACCACTTTTTCATAACATCTCATCAAAAAACTGATAAACAAACCCTTAACATCAACATAATATATCGTACGTTAGTACTGTTCGAAAACGAAAAAAGCGCGTCGGCCTAAAGGCCGATTAACCAAGTTACGCCCCTTCTTAGTTACCCTACTCATTTTGGACCCAGTTAGATAGGCTATATATAATGTAGTTATACCTAATTTGCCAAGCATTTGCTTGGCAAGAATAAAATTTGTAGTACGGGTATAGCCGGCAAGCGGAGCTTGGCGGCTAAACTTGCAAAAAAACGGCATACGAAAAAGGGCGTTTAGCCCTTTAATGGTATGCCGTTTTTTACATACTCTTTACGTCAAACGACCGTAAACGGATCGCTGGCACTGCCACTGCCCGTTAACTGCACATCAGCCTTCAGATTTAATACTGGGCGCACCCCGAACGTGCTATCCACGCGGTTGTAGTTGTCCAGGTCGCCAAACGAATACACAATGAACACGCGAGCATTGCTGCCGTTAAAGTAAGACGGAGACATGGTCCAATATATGCTGTTTGTATATAGGTAGTAACTACTATTTCCTGTTCCATATACTCCTCCAGCATAGGCTACTTCATCGGCCGTGATTAATCCTACCGGATAGGTTAACGCTTCATTCCCTACTCCTGCCCCGTCAACGGTATATAGATCGTTATCAGGATCAGGACAATCATATGTTGGTGTCTTATTTGTATTTAATCGATATCTTGCTCCATAATAAGTTACAGTTGTTCCTGTTCCTCCTGTATCATTTGGTGCTCCAGTAGAACTCGTTGTTGATGTTCGATCACCACAGAATCCTGTTGTTGTTGATATCTTACTGGTGTAGTCTGTATTATTTGCTATATTATTTTGGTACCATGTATCTACGGCACTTTTTATACCACTATTTGTTCCCAATCCATGCACTTGATTTAATGTATACATATATCCTACATAAGCATTGTTATTATATGTACTACTATTTATGGAAAACGTACTTGTTCCTGTTTGAGTACTACTTCCTGTGGTACTTGTACCGGTTCCATTATAGATAATTCTTATTGTCCCATCACCATTAATTCGGATGATCCGCCAATAGAATCCGGCAAATTGTAACCAGTTTTCGGTATTTGCTCCCGCAAAGTAATAACTTGTCCCCTCGCCATCCGGTGCTTGGTATATCGTACCATTAGTGTTTGATGTTAATACCGATGAAAAGCTTGTCCTTTCTTGGATCGTTTTATCTGCTAGTATTGATTGACATGCTGCTCCACATGTAAGATCAAAATATAAATAACATTTTGTCCCCTTTTGAGATGTGCCTAGTATATTTGTTTTCCCATCTACATATTCAATAGTGATACCCTCATCTTTTACATCATCTATGGCACAATAACTCTCACTTGTGTTTAATACATAATCACTTGTTGGGACTGTATCTACTTCATCATATCCTCCCGCTTCATTTTGTTGGTATATAGCCACTATATTTAAATCATAAGGAATATATGTGATTGTCCCATTGATTAAAGGAAAAGATTCGGTTACCCGATATTTTGCTCTTGTAAAATTTAGGATTAAGGTTGTAATTAACGCTATTACGATGACTCCTATAATGATGTTTCTTGTTAAATGATTCTTTTTTAAAGTCTCTATTTCCATGGTTTTTCCTCTTTTCTTCCCGCATCATAGCATACTTTTAAATTTATTTCATTACGTTCGACAAAACTAGCTAAAACTTTATCTTATCCGCTATTATCATAGGTATATTTTGCCTATCATATATAATAAATATACATTATTATTGAGGATAAGTCAATCATTAATTCTTCAATAACACATTTATAAATCTCGAATATAATACACTGGAATATATAAAGGAGGAATATATTTTGAAAAAGAAAATCATTGCCCTTTTAATTACGCTTATATTAATAGTTATTATTATTATCACCGTAATTAAAGTAAGCAATAAAACGGAGGATAATAACAACTTAACCACCATTAAACTTGCCGAAGTAACTCACAGTGTTTTTTATGCTCCCTTGTATGTAGCCATTGAAAATGGTTATTTCGAAAGTGAAGGAATTGAAATTGATCTCATCCTAACTTCTGGTGCTGACAAAGTAAGTGCTGCCGTCCTATCTGATACCGTTGATGTTGGTTTTGCAGGAACAGAATCATCTATTTACATTTATGCTGGTGGGGAAACTGATTATTTAGTAACTTTTGCTGGCCTAACCAAAAGAGATGGTCAATTTATTTTAGCAAGAGATTGCTCTAATGACTTTGCTTTAACTGATCTTTATGGACATGAAATCCTTGTTGGTAGAAAAGGCGGAATGCCGGCAGTCAATTTCTTAAATGCCATGAAAAATGCCGGTATTAATGTTGAGGAAATAAATGTTAATTATGCCATTGATTTTGCTAGTTTATCTGGATCATTTATTGGCGGAATTGGTGATTATGTTAATTTATTTGAACCAACTGCCACTACCGTTGTAAATGTATCTGATGCCTGTATCGTTGAATCAATTGGTAAACTATCAGGTGAAGTACCATATACAGCTTTTTATGCTCGAAAAAGTTTCTTAGAAGATAATGAAGAATTACTAAAAGGCTTTACTCGCGCTATTAATAAAGGACTTGATTATGTTTTAACTCATGATAGTATAGATACTGCCAATGTAATACTCCCTCAATTTCCTGATAGTGCTTTAAATGATATCATTACTATTATTGATAATTACAAAAAATATGATTCATGGTTATCTACCCCTTATATAACCGAAACAAGTTTTAATAATTTACAAGATATGTTAATTGCTAATGATTTACTAGAAGATTATGTCCCTTATAGTGATTTAATTAATAATTTATATGAATAAATTATTAAGCATAACTAATTTATCTAAAAACTATTATCATAAAAAAGAAGAAATAAGTGCTATAAAGGATATATCATTTTCATTATATGAAGGTGAATTTGTCTCAATTGTTGGCCCATCCGGTTGTGGTAAATCTACCCTTTTAAATATTTTAACTAACATGGATACTAAAACCACAGGCAATATTAACTTAAAAGATAATTTAAAATTTGGTTACATGCTTCAAAGTGATTCCATGTTATCCTGGAAAAAAGTTCTTGATAATGCCCTATTAGGTCTTGAAATAAGAAAAGAAAAAACTAAAGAAAATATTGAATATGTCAAAAATTTATTTACGAAATATGGTTTAAAAGAGTTCATGAATAAATATCCCGATGAATTATCAGGAGGAATGCGTCAAAGAGTAGCATTAATTCGTACTTTAGCCTTAAAACCTGATATCTTAATTTTAGATGAACCATTTTCAAAATTAGATTATCAATCAAGGTTAAAAGTAAGTGATGATGTCTATAAAATAATTAAAGAGGAAGGAAAAACAGCTTTAATGGTAACTCACGATCTTGCCGAGGCCATAAGTATTTCTGATCGTGTCATTGTCTTAAGTGATAGACCATGTATTATCAAAAATATATATCAAATAAAAAGAGAAAAAGAAGGAACTCCTATTGAAAATCGAAAAGATAAAAACTTTGCTTATTATTACGATTTAATTTGGAAGGATCTTATGTTTCATGACTAAGGAACATCAAAACTATTTAAAAAAAATAAAACGGGAAAAAATAATTGTTATTACTTTTCAAATATTAATATTAGTAGGTTTCTTAATATTATGGGAAATTTTAAGCAAATATAAAATAATAAACCCTTTTATCTTTTCTTCTCCATCTAAAGTAATAGAAACTATCAAAAATCTTTATTTAAACTATAATTTAATTGGTCATATCCTCACAACTCTTTATGAAACTCTCATTGCTTTTATCCTTGGTATTTCACTAAGTTTTATTATAGCCATCATTCTCTATGAATTTAAAATATTAAACAAAATAGTTGATCCCTATTTAACCATGTTAAATAGTCTCCCTAAAGTAGCCTTGGGACCTTTAATAATTATTATCGCTGGTGCTAATACTAAGTCCATTATTGTCATGGCTTTATTAATCAATTTAATAGTTGGTATTATGAGTATTTATAATGGTTTTAATAACATTGATAAAGATTTAATCAAATTATTTAAAACCTTTAATGCTTCTCGCTTAGATACTTTATTTAAGCTAACTATACCTGCCTCTTATAAAACCATTATATCCAGTTTAAAACTAAACATATCAATGACATTAATTGGTGTTATTATGGGTGAATTTTTAGTAAGTAAAAGTGGGCTTGGTTATTTAATTATTTATGGAACGCAAGTATTTAATTTAGACATGGTTATGAGTGGTATTGTCATATTAATTGTTATTTCATTTATTCTATATAAAATTATTACTTATATCGAAAAAAAATTATTAAAGTAAAGACATCTTTAAAAAAACAAGATGTCTTTACTTTTATATTTTATTTAACTAAATCTCATAAACTTTATTAATGAGTAACTCCGTAATATCACTATCACCAACTAAAGTAATCGAAAATGTTTTATAACCAATTCTATTAATACTAGCCCCACAATGATAGACAACCCTTCTATCTAATATAAAATATCTATCATGAAATGTATTATCATATTTTACAGTTAAATTATGATACTGTCTGCTATACTTCTCTAAGTCTTGTTTGGGGAGTAAATTATTAGGTTTAGTTATAATAGTTACCTTAATATTCAATCTTTTTATGATATCAAGTAAGGTATTATCGGCATAAGAATCAATAATGATTAGTTCTTCTTTGGCACTCTTAAAAATATCTAATATCTTAGAGTAAGCATCATATATTTGACCATCAAAATAAATTTCATGTATTTTTCTTTTTTCTTCAAATTTATGAAATGTATCTTCAAGCACGTTTATTCTATGATGGTCTTCTAACACTAAATCATAAAGATTTTGATGTTCTATTAAATTATTCGATATATATTTACGTATTAAAACAAAAGCATCCATAATAGCAATACTTACTTGTGTTGCTACTTTAGATCTTAGTATTGTTGCAAGCATTGCAACACCTTGCTCTGTAAATACTCTAGGCAAATATTTCCGATAATGTCCTTTACCTATCCCATTATTTTCTAAGGTCGAAAATTTCGACCTTAGAAAAAGTCATTCATCCACTGTTAAAACAAAGCTAAATCTTTCCGGAAATTTATCTTGATTATTTTTTACTGCTTCATTAATTCTTTTTGTTTCTACTTGATAAAGTCTTGCTAAATCACTATCAAGCATTACTTGTTTTCCTCTTATCTCATAAATTAAATTTTCTATTTTTTCTTCATTTATAATAGTATTATTCACTTTAAACCTCCTATTTTTTTACCAAATCTATTAAATTACTAGACATATATTTACGCATTCAAACAAAAGCATCCATAATAGCAATACTTACTTGTATTGCTACCTTACTTCTTAAAATTGCTGATAACATTGCAACACCTTGCTCGGGCATATGGTAAATACTTAATATTATGGCCCTGTCCTTTCAAGGTTCCAGATTGAAACCTTGAAATACTACTTGCTTCTTCAATCGTTAATTGAAACATATATCTTTTGAAAATCTATTAACATGCCTTTTTACTGCTAAGTTAATAGTTTTTGTTCCATTGGCGCATTTATAAAGTTTTGCTAAATCACTATCAAGTATTTCTTGCTTCCTTCTTATCTTATTTTCTATATTTACTTTCATAACCACTCCTGATTTTCAAGAATATTATACCAAACTATTGTACGAAAATCAAGAAAATTATATAATAAGCAAAAAAAAATTAGCTTTTAAAACTAATTTACAATCTTATGCTATTTTAACTCAAAACGAATAGTTCCTTTTCCATCTTTAGAAGTTATTGTTGCATACGCTCCATTAATAATGGTCATTCTTGGAGGAACATGGCCAAAATCAGCATCCAGTATAATGGGAATGTTTGTATCCTTCATTACCCTTTTAACAGCACTCTTCAGCGTAAGTCCCGAATTACTTACACAACAGGCACTTCTACCAAATATAATTCCTTTAGAGTATTGAAACCAGCCATTATCTTTAAACTTCCACAGTGTTCTTACCAAGTCTTCCATCGATAACTCACAATTATCAAAATACCAAATAATTCCATCATCTTTATATTTTTTGATAAACTCTTTGGTTTTATCAAAACGGGTCCCAAAAAGTTCAGTTATAATATCGATACAACCGCCAATCATTCGTCCTTTCATTTCAATTTTTTCTTCATCATTTAAGTTCTTCCAATAAACAGGTGTGTCTAAATGATATTCTTCTAAACCCGTAATTTCTTCTTTTCCCATACTTTCATAATAATCAAAACTATTTTGTTCAAGAATATTTCCTTCTAAAATATCCCAATTATTTTCCAATGATTCATGCCAATGATCCATTCCAAATCCAGCAAAATTATGTCACTAAATCGTTGCTATATCCAGGTTTGTTGTAATGGTAAATAATAACCCTGTTGGATCCGAATACCCTTGTAACCACTTAATGTTTTCTTTAACAACCGAAAAATCAAAATAAGGTAACATTTCAAGTAAAAACTCCCCACCAGTCGCACATATAATAGCCCTAACCTCTTTATCTTGATATAAACTTGCTAGTTCTTGTGCTCTTGTCTTAGCATCACTACTAGCATAATCTTCATTCGTTCGAACATGCTTTGTTTCTATTACTCGATAACCTTTATCATGAACCATCTTTATAGCATGATTAAGACGATTCACTTTCGCTTCTCTTATAATACCACTTGAAGGAGCACAAACCCCAATTGTATCTCCTTTTTTTATGAACTTTGGATAAATCACACAATCACTTCCTACCATCATTTTATCATTTTTCCTAATAAAAGAGCAAGAATTATCTTATTTTATTTCACCCTCAAATTTCTTGTTGCACTTTTTTTCAAGAAAACTTTGTCAATCAATAGTTGCCCCACATCATCATCTCCAACTAAAGTAATAGAAAACGTTTTATAACCAATTCGGTTAATACTGGCCCCACAATGATATACAGTATCGTTATCAAGTATAAAATATCTATCATGAAATGTATTATCATATTTTACAGTTAAATTATAATACTGTTTGTTATACTTTTCTAAGTCTTGTTTGGTAAGTAAATTGTTTGGTTTGGTGATAATAGTTACTTTAACATTCAATCTCTTTATTATATCAAGTAGTGTATTATCTGCATAAGAATCTATGATTATCAGTTCATTTTTAGCACTCTTAAAAATATCTAATATCTTAGAATACGCATCATAAATCTGACCGTCAAAATAAATTTCACTGTCTTTTCTTTTTTCTTCAAGCTTTTGAAATGATTCTTCTAATACTTGGATTTTATCATGGTCTTCTAATACTAGATTATTAATATATTTTTGCTCTATTAAATTAGCTCCCACAAACTTACGCATCAAAACAAAAGCATTCATAATATCAATGCTTACCTTTATTGCAACTTCACTATTTAAAATTGCTGATAACATGGCTACACCTTGTTCCGTAAATACATATGGTGGACGCCTTAATCCTATTTTGTCATTATCGGACATCACATTTTGTGACCTCCAATTTAAAAATTCTTTTTTATTTAATTGAAAACAAAATTCCTCAGGAAATCTTTCTATATTTCTTTTTAACTTTTGAACAAGCACTCTTGTTTCTATTTTATAAAGTCTTGCTAAATCCCTATCAAGCATTACTTGTTTACCACGTATTTCATAAATTAAATTCTCAATTCTCTCATTATTTTTTAAAACAATATTATCCATTCAAAACCTCCTACATAAAAAATTAAAATACTAATCATACTCCATATTTTTTATACAAAAATATTATAGCAAACAATTGTACGAAAATCAATAATAATTAATCAAAAAAATGATTAATCGATTAATACTAATTACCTTTTGCATAAGTAAATCAAAAAACCGAATTCACACGCTTTTTAAATTACAACTAAAGTTTATCATTTTCCATAATAAAAGAGCAAGAATTATCTCCTGCTCCTAAGTGAATAAATAAAATAAATATAACAAAGAAAAAAGACTAAAGCAACTGCTAAAAGAATAATTGCCAACACAAATTTTTCCTGAAATAATATAATTTCAAAATAAGTTTACATCAATCAATTCTGACATTACACTTTACTAACTTGATAAACTTCTACTTCAACTGGTGTTTCTTGACCAAATAAATCGATTAAAACATTTAAACGGTTATTCTCTAAGTCTATGGAATCAACTTTACCCATCATACCTTTAAATGGGCCATCAATAATACTAACCTTATCACCAACGGCCATTTCTGATTCAATATTAACCCGGCTCATACCCATACCAGCAAGTATTTTATCAATTTCGGAAGGAAGTAGAGGTGTAGGTTTCGCACCCTTACCACTAGATCCAATAAATCCTGTTACACCAGGTGTATTTCGCACAATGTACCATGCCTCATCACTCATAATCATTTCAACTAGAACATATCCTGGAAACATTTTTTTCTTTTTTTCTTTTTTTTGGCCATCTTTTACTTCAACCTCAGTTGTTTCGGGAACAATAACTCTAAAAATATAATCTTGCATTCCCATTGATTCAGTTCTAGCTTCTAATTTTTCTTTTACTTTTGATTCATGACCCGAATAAGTATTAACAACATACCACTCTTTTTCCATTAGTTAAAAGCCCCCTTTACTAAAGACATAATTAAACTAATAATCACAAAGAATATAACAAGAAAAATAATAAACACCAAAGTTGCAATCGTATATTTAAGCACATCTTTTTTTTCAGGCCATTTAACTTTTGCCAGTTCGGCCTTTACCCCCTCAAAAAAAGTTTCTTTTTTACTTTTAGCTTTTTTCATGGTTTTACCATCTTTTTTTTCTATTTTCTTTTTCCCCTTTTTAACATCTTTTTCTTCTGTTTTCTTCATATTAATTCCCCTCTAAATTAAAGTATTTAAAAAAACACTTTCGTGTCACCTATAATTTACCACAATTAAAACCAAATTTCAAGTATAACTTAAATCTTTTTTATTTATCTAAAAAATATCCTCCCCCTATTCCCATTATTAACATTAATCCTGTTGAAAAGCTAATATTTTCTCTCACCCTTAAAAATAGCAATCCCATAGATGCTACCGCTAAAGCTAAAATCACCATGTTAACTTCTTTTCTTCTTTTCCTAAGTAAATAACTCATTAAATAACAAGTTAAGATTATCCCCAATATCATACCTAACCCATAAAGATAAAACAAAAAGGAAAAAGGATTACCAAGCACCATTAATATAAATTCATAGCTACCCATCATCATAAATATCGCCGTTCCACTTATACCTGGTACAATTGAAGAAAAGGCATCAATTCCTCCCAACAAAACAACATAAAGATAACTAAAAAAATTATTTTGAAACACATACAAACTATTATTTTGAAAAAAGTTAAGTAAAAAGACCAAACTAAAAGTAATGCTAAAAATAATAATATTCTTTTTACTAAAACAAACCTTTTTTCCAAACTTAATAGTCGTCCCCAAAATAAGTCCTAAAAATAAATAAATAGTCATGTAATAATAATTATTAAGTAAAAACAAAATAACCTTGCTAAACAAAACTACAGCTAAAAAAACACCCATCAAAAAATTAACAAGCATTTTAAAATGTTTCTTTTTATCATCAAAAAATCTAGTTACCGCTTCCATCAAAGGTTCGTAAATCCCCATAAACACGGCCAGCATAGACCCACTTACCCCGGGAATAATTTTACCTACTCCTACCACAAAACCTTTTATGATTAATTTAAGATTCATCGAACCACCTATTTAAATATATGAAAAAAAGATTAATTTTTAGAACTAATCTTTAATCAACAATCATAACCACTTCAAGTACACAAATAATAATCGTTATAATGCTTAAAACTAATCCCGCCGTATTAGCTCCATTCTTAATCTTTCCCCGACTAGCAAGAGCTAAAATAAATCCGATTATTGCTAAAACCGCTGGTAAAAAGACAATCATAACTGCCGCAATCGCATTAGCAGCCTCAATCGTATTAGCATAATACAAACTATCATAAAAATCATATTCATAGCTAACATATGTAGCATACCCTAAAGCTATAAACAAGGTAAAAATACTAAAAATAATACCCAATATTCCTAAAACCATACTTGCCGTTGCTAAACCTCTACCTTCGGTTTTTACCATTACCGCTTGCTTAGGTACCGACACATCTTCCGCTCTTTTTAAAGCATTTCCACATTTAGCACAAAAAACAGCATCATCTTGCACCTTCTCGCCACAATTTGCACAATACATATAACTTCAACTCCTTCTTTATTAATATATCATACAAACCTCTAAAAAACAACACACCAAACTTTATTTTAAAAAAAAAGAAGACTAACAACATCTTCTTTCATAAACATTTTGAACTTCATTTTCTTCACAACAAGAATAAGCTGGCATATAAGTATGACGATAAATATGATGATTAATAATTCTTGTATTACAAGGAATAATATGGGGAACTTCATGGCAAATATATCGATGGCACACGGTTTCCCTTGGACATTCATAAACCGGTGGACAAACCACACCAGGCATAGCCTCTCCCATCATATTAGGCATGAAGCAAGCCCCATCCCAATTTCCTTCTTCTCCAGTCTTATGTTCTTGATTGAAATATCCTTCCATTTTCATTGATTCATAATCACGATTATTATTTACTTTCAAGATAATCACTTTCCCTTTCTAGTTTATCTTATGACAAGCAATTAATCGTGCATAGGTTTTTATCCCAATTTTTTCTGCCTATTTGTAAGAATTTGATTCAACACACAAACTCCAAAATTAATAAATAAACCATAATAAAAAGTACTAACTAAAACTAAAAAAGCTATTGTTGTTAAAATTTCGCTAGGTATAATGATTATTAAAATAACCGGTGCTATAGCCCCTATTACAATATTTGCTATTACTACATAATAAATATATCTCTTCCCCTTCATATCAAGCTTCATAAATATAAACCTAATTAAAATATAAAAAACAAAAGCCACTAAAGCCAAGGAAAGAAAATGAACAATTAAATCAAGAACTTGATTAGTAATTTCTACACTTCCAACTAATACCATTAAAAATGTATAAAAAACTAGTTCAAATAAAGCTGCTAAAACGATAACTACTTTCTTCATTAACCCTCCTTAAAATGGCAATTTCATATTACCACTACTTAATTTCTTCATCATATCTTTCATCGCTTCAAATTGTTTTAATAATCTATTAACTTCTTCCACACTAACACCACTACCCTTAGCAATTCTCTGTTTCCTGCTTGCCTTTAATATTTCCGGGTTATGTCTTTCTTTTTGGGTCATAGAACTAATAATCGCTTCCACCCGAGCTATCTGTTTAGGATCGATATTTATGTTATTAAGCCCCATCTTTCTTGCTCCAGGAAGCATTTTTAAAATGTTTTCTAAAGGTCCTAATTTTTTTATTTGTTTAATACTAGTTAAAAAATCTTCTAAATTATATTTGCCCTTTCGCATTTTTGTCATTTGATCTTTGGCATCATCTTCACTCATTATGCCTTCTACTTTTTCAAGCATTCCTAAAATATCGCCCATATCCAAAATCCGCTCAGCCATCCGATCCGGATAAAACTCTCTAAGTCCATCCATTTTTTCGGAATCACCTACAAATTTAATAGGAATATTAGTTAAATGTCTTACTGATAAAGCAACGCCACCTTTTGTATTACCATCAAGTTTTGTTAAAATAGTGCCTGTTAATTTAAGCTTTTCATTAAAACCGGTAATAACATTGATTGCATCCTGTCCCATCATCGCATCAATAACCAAAATTGTCTCATCAATTTTTACCGTACTAGCAATACTTTTTAGTTCCGCCATTAAATTTTCATCTATTTGTAAGCGCCCTGCTGTATCAATAATAATATAATCAAGATGGTTTTCCTTAGTATACTCTAATGCTTCACGAACAATTTCTACTGGACTAATCTTACCTTTCGTAAAAACGGGAACATTTAAACTTTTGCCAATTTCTACTAATTGTTCTATAGCCGCCGGACGATAAATATCACAAGCAACTAAAAGTGGCTTTTTATTATATTTTTTTCTCACATAATTAGCCAGTTTCCCCGCTGTCGTGGTCTTACCACTACCTTGAAGCCCACAGAGCATTAAAATTGTTGTCCCCTTATTCACTTTTAAAGGTTCATATTCCCCGCCAAGTAAATCAACCAATTCATCTTTAACGAGTTTTATAAATAATTCATCAGGCTTTAAGCTTTTGCCAACATCAAGCCCCAAAGCTTTCTCTTTAACATTAGCCACAAATTCCTTAACAACTTGATAATTGACATCAGCCTCAAGCAAGGCCAGTCTAATTTCCCGCATCGCATCACTAATATTTTCTTCACTAATCGCTCCCATTCCCCGAATATTTTTTATAGCTTTACTAATTCGATCACCCATATATTCAAACATGTAATCACTCTCCAGTAACAGTATTTTATCATAGAAAAAGGCTAAACTCAAGGTTAGCCTAAAACGGTATTGCGAATATTGTCAATAAAATCTCGCATAATAGTCAAATAATTTTCATTGTTATTAGCTTCTTCATCCGTCAAAGTATACATGGTATCAACCACAATTATATTAGCTTCATAATCACTTTCCAAAGAAGTAATAAATTCTGTTTTCTGATCCGTATCACATAGATAAATATCACTAATAGAACCATCACTAAACGCATTTTCCACACTACTCGTATTCATGTCTTGATCAAGTATTATAACATTAAATCCATAATTTTCCAAAAAAGCTAATTTACTACTTGAAACAACTAAAGTTGCACTGCCACTTGTTTGGGCATCCGCGGCAACACTTCTAAGTTCAGCATCCATAAATGACAAAGTCTCTTCAATTTCTTTATACCTATTTTCAATATTTTCACCTAAAACTGTACTAGTTGTATAATCAATTAAATTATTTTTAATATTTTTAGCTAACATTAAAAAATTATTAGGACTAAGCCAAAGCTCTTCAATCGCATATTCATAATTAAGTCCATAAGAAACATCAATAAGAAGCAAATCCGGATTATTATCTAAAAACTCTCGAGCTAATTCCTTTTCATTTGTAAGGCCATTATACACGAACAATTCTCCCGTACTATAATTATCTTTTTGGCGATCTGTAAGTTCATAGGTCTCTACATCGGCCCCTCTTGGATAAATACTACTTACATTTTTTTCTTCGCCATATAAATAATTTGTTAAATACTCAATCGGATAAATCGTCGTATAAACTTGATCACTTCTAATATTTTCGCCACTACAACTCGATAAAGTAATAAAAAACAAAGCAATAACGACAGTTTTAAATATTTTTCTCATTCATAGTCCTCCATGACTATTAATATTTTAAATTATTTTTAAAAATAAATCAATAGCATATTAACCGTCTACCAAAAAAGACCTTTCAAAGCATCAAATAAACCTTTTAACCCATTTGCCATAACATCACTAATTCCCTGTGATATTTTATTACCAAACTTTGTTACCCCGTTTGAATAATCTACTTCTTCATCATCTAAATAATCTTTTACATCAACTACTTCTCCTTTTAAAACATCTTCTTCAAATCTTTTCATCGCCTCTTTCGTAAGAGTCGCCTTATTACTAGCACTAGTCTCATAATATCCTGACTCATATGCTATAATAAGAGCTAAAAAAACCACCAAAAAGACAAATAAAATTCTAAAAAAATACTTACTTTTTTTACTTTTCTTCAACATAATCCCCCTCAATATAAGTAGCTAATACTAAAGCTAAAACTTTCAAAGATCGATTAACTTCATCAATCGTATTATCCTTACCACCTACTTGAATGAGTAAAGTTTGGTTGGAAAAATCCTGATTATAAACGCCTTGATACCCTTCTCCTCCCCTTAAACTCACTCCTCTTGTCAAGCTAGGATTTATTTCTTCTAATATTTCATTTAATTCTTTAGCAAACTTTTGGTTTTCTAAAAAGCTATCATAATCGCTTCCCACCACAAAAAGAATTTTAGCATACTTAAGGCCCTCTATTTCTACGGTTGTTACCTCTTCACTATAATCTGATATTTGCAAATCCAAAAAATACTCTAAACTAGGATATTTTTCTTTAGCTCTTTTAAGCAAAACCATTGATCCGGCATAACTATTTGTATATAAAATATTTTCCTCATTTAATACTTCAGCCACTTTTTTTTCCTCAACTACACTCCCAATATTATATTCGCCTAAATATTCTTTAAGGATAAAACTAGCCTGTGTAACAAAGGAACTAATTGTATAACTATTAAAATAAGTACTTTTATATTTATCAGTTTGAAAAGTATTATACAAATAAACAACTTCCGTTAAATCATCCACCACTAAATCTTTAACCGATCCAAAATCCGTCCCCACTGTTTGAATAGCATTTTTCCTAAACCCAAAAGTATTTTTAAAAAAATAAAATGGCTCCAAAGCAATCTTATATTGCCCCACATTACCCAGTGAATTCCCCACTAAAACATTCAAAAAGTCTTCCTCTCCCTTAGTATAAAAGAAATTAACTACTAAATTACATCCCCATATTAAACCCACACTAGCTAACAACATAACATAATAAAGTTTATATCTTGGCACCTTTATTCTTTTTTTACTTATAAACCTTCGCATGTTTATCACCCATTATAATTATATAACGCCTAAACCAAGCAATATGTCGAAAAAAAAGAAGCTTTAAAAAAATAATTCATTTAAAGCTTCACTTATAATTGTACTTCCCGCCTTTATTATTTCCTCTACATTACAAGTTGCATACATCTGTTTATCTAATTCCAAAACAAGTGGCATTCCAATTGCAATAATAGGAATACCAAAAGTATTAGCATCTATTTTCTTATTATCCTTAATCGCTCCCCCTGGAATAATACCCGTATTATTTATTTCAATACAATTATTTAAATAATCTTTATTATTTGTAGCTAAAGAATCAATCATCACAATTACACTAGGCTTTAACTTTTTAACTACCATTTCAATCAAAGCATAAGAACTAATCCCTGTTTTTTCTATTACCTCAGGATTAAACAAAGCTACTTTGGGAATATTTAAAAAATCGGTAAAATGATTAGTCACCATCACTTTATTAGTAGTTCTAACTCCCAAGCTATCACTTAATATGCTGGAATTTCCTAGCCCAATAATCAAAGGATCTGCCTTCTTTAAATCTTTAAATAAAACTCGTAATATTTTCATTAGCTCTTTTTTTATTTGCTTTTTATTTTGCATCAAAAAGACATAATCAAAAAAAATAGTATAATAATCTCCTCTTTTTCTTTTCACTAACTTCTCACTTTTATAATCCACACAAAAATGACTAACTTTATAACGACGATATCTCCATTCCTCTATTTTAAACATATTATCATCAAGTATTTTGGAAACATCCATAAAAGCTCTTTTCATAATTAACACCCTTATTAGTATGGATTTAAAAAAAGAAGATATACTTCTATAAAATTACTTCTTGGCCTTTATCCTTCAAAAACTGATAACTCTCGACAATAAATACACTTAATATATGCATCTCTTCTTTAATTCCTCTTTGTAATATTTCTTGAATTTTATTATAATTATATAATCTAAATTCTTTAGGTGTATAGCCCAATTTATAAAAAGACAATTCAATTATTTGTTGGGCTTCTTTTAACAAAGCTATTCTTTTTATATTAATTTTATATTTTGAATATAATCTTTGTAAATAAGCTATATCGCGTTTTCCTTTAATCCCTATTTCATCACTAGCATGATACCTACCCTCGATATAGCCTAACACCCCTTCTTGTCTTTTATTATTAAGTCTACTAAACAAAATATCTACCAGCAATTTATCTTCTTCACTTATAAAACCTTTATCATCTTTAAAATAATCATAAATTGTTTTTTCATAGCCGGACTTCAATCGATAAAACCGTTTTTTTAAAGAAGTAATATCCAATCTTGCTCTTTTACCTACCTCATCAGCAACATGATTTTCTCCCTTTAAATAGCCCAAAATACCTTCCTGTCTTTCTAAAGGAAAAGAATTAAACAATTGATCAACTAATTGGATATCCGCCTCACTTATATAATCTTTATAATCTCTAAAGTAATCATAAATACTTTTATCTTCTTTAGGACTTAACTTTTGTCTATAAAAACGCGCCTTTAACAAACTAATATCTTGACTAGCTTTCTTTCCTCTTTTCTGATAAGTATTTATTTCCCCTTTTAAATATTCCTTTATTCCTTCTTGGCGATCTAATGGTAAATTACTAACTAATTCATCCACTAAAGATTTATCCGCCTCACTTATAAATCCTTCTCTATCTTTAAAATAATCATAAATCGTTTTAGGATTTTCTTTTTTCATTTTCGCTCTTTTAAATTGATTTTTTAATAAATCAATACTTCTACTAGCTTGTTTACCATTGTCTGTATTACTACTATAATCACCTTTTAAATAACCTAAAATTGCTTCCTGTCTCTCAGTTGAAAGCTTATTAAAAAGATTATCAATTAGCAATCTATCTTCTTCACTTATAAAACCTTTATCATCCTTAAAATAATCATAAATTGTTTTATTACTTGATAAAAATTTAGGTCTAGTATATTGTTCCTTTACCTCTTCTTTTTCCTCTTTTTTAGCTCGCAAGGCCGCTTCCCTACTTTGTTTTTTTATTTCCTCAGTTAAACTAAATTGTTTAGCTATGAAAGCTAAAAAATCACTTCTTTTAAGTTCCATATTGCCAAAAGTTATATTATAATGATATTCATCAATTATATACTGCAATTTATCCATACTTAAAAGAAACAACATTTTTCTAAACTCACCTATGGCTACTTGCCCTATCTTTTCTTCATATAATTTATGGATAGCCAAAAATTCTTCTTCACAACTAATTAAAAACTTAATTTTATTAATGAAATAATTATTTTTAACTAAAATCGCTTGCTTAACATCTTTTTTAACATTTAAAGTCAAAAGATTTAGATACTTCCTAAATATATCTTCTGTTTCCTGTAATGTTTTATTACTCGGCTTTATATTTTGATAACCAATTATTTCTTTTAATCTAACTTCTAAATTATTAAAAGGAATGTCATCTAAATTAAAATATTTCAATATTTTTCTAAGCAAATCTGAATCTTTTTTTACTAACAAAAAATATTCCTCCGTAATTTCCATATTACACTGTTTAATTTTCATTAAAAAAGCTTTTAAAAGATCTCCATAATTTTTATATTCTCTTCTTAAAATATACAAAATATTAGTAATTATCCTCGTTTTTTTAGCATCTATTTGTCTTTTTATATAATCATTTATTTGTTGATTAACATAACTTTCTATCATTCTTTTACTCAAAAGTACATCATCACTTATATATCTTAAAGCACTCCGAAACATTTTCTCCCAATTCTCATCACTTATTCCTAAAAAGTAATAATCTCTTAGATAATAATCTTTCATTTGACCAAACCAACTTATAATATTTCGTACCTTTTCTTGATCCATTAATATCCCCCCAACAATGCCACTATTTTATCATTATCAATTATTAAAGTCAATAAAAGTAATTTTCTCATCGGTTCGCCCCAAAAGATAATCAGCTGATATTTTATATTTACTACAAATTGTATATAAAAAAGGTGTAGCAATAATATTTCGGCCCCTCTCATAATTAGCAATAACTGATTGATTAGTATTTAAAATCTTAGCTAATTTATCTTGGGTAAGTTTATTTTCTTTACGAAACTCTTTTAAACGCTTACCAGCTTCCCGACTATCAATTTCTCGACTTTTAATCTTATGCTTTTGCTGAGTAAATCCCAAAATATAATCAACCGCTACATTAAAGTAATTAGCTACACTATTTAAATGCTTAATAGGAATAGTATTATAATCATTTTCATACTGATTATACTGAACCCGGTTAATTTTTAAAATCCTAGCTAATTGTTCTTGTGTTAATCCTTTTTCCGTTCTCAGCAATCTCATAATTTCACTATAATTCATCTCTGTCACCAAAACCATTTTCTCATTTTACTAACAATAAATCTCAAAATGTAACAAATAGAAATATTTTTGTTGACTTTTTACATTTATATACTTATAATTTAAATATAAGCTAGGAAACTAACCATATCATAGCTTATCTTAAGCCAAAAGAAAATGAAGCAGAACTTCATGAAAGGATTAGTTATGCCAATCGAAACATTAAAGAAAAGTCATTTAACAAGAAATGCAATCATAGCATTAATTGTAATAGCAATTATTACAACCTTAATATTAAATTTCACAAGAGCTAAATACCGTAATACCCAAAGTATCCCTTTAATTAATGGAACTATTACATTTAATAATGCCGATTTAAATGTTATTGCTATGTATCAACAAGATGATACAGGGGATTATGAAAGCATTGATACTGTTCCAACTAGTGGATACACTCTTAATTATGAAAATAGCTATTGCGAAGTTAACGGCGCGAAAGATTCTGATGTATCATTAAACTATAATGAAGGAAGAATGAATGTATCCTTTACCAAAAAAGGAACTAAATGCCATCTATATTTTGATGTTATGTGTGGAAAAGCCTGCAGAACTATATTAGCAAATAAAACAATCCAAGAAAGAACAAGCTTTTCATCAGCATTAACTACAAATACCAATGGCACCATCTATCAAGCCCAGGATGGTTCGGGAACTAGCTACTACTTTGCTGGAGCCAATACCGAAAACTGGTTATATTTTGCCGGATTTTACTGGCGTATTATCCGGATCAATGGCGATGGTACAGTGAGAATCATTTATAATGGCACCAGCACTAGTACGACAGGAACAAGAACCCAGTTGTCTAGTACTAGTTACTTCAACAGTTCGTCTCATAATAATATGTATGTAGGATATATGTATACAAGTGGAGAGGTGCATGGACTTGGAACAAGTAGTACCATCAAAGAAGAAGTAGATGAATGGTACAAAAATAATATAGCAACTAATACAGAGTACACCAACAAGATCTCAACAACAACCGGTTTCTGTGGCGATAGAACATCAACTACAACTAATGGTGGTGCTCCAAATGATACAGGAGGAACAGGAACAACGACAACATATTATGGAGCGAGATATAGATTGTATACAAATAAAACGCCAACATATGATTGCCCAAATCCTGATAACGATCTATATACCATGGCAGGATCAGGAATAGGAAACGAAGCCTTAACTTATCCCGTAGGACTAATCACCGCGGATGAAGTAGCATACGCTGGAGGAGTATGGCATACAAGTAATACCAGTTATTACTTATATACGAATAGTATATATTGGACAATGTCCCCGTTTAGCTATCCAAGTGCTGGCGTATTCTATGTAGATTCGGATGGCTTCCTTGGCAACACCATCGTGAATGACATATACTACGGCATTCGTCCTGTCATAAACCTAAGGTCTGATGTTACTTTAACAGGAACAGGTACATCTTCTGATGCATTTCGCGTTTCTTAATTAGTTTCTTCATAAAAACCTTGAAAAATACTTAATATTCTGATAAAATGGATACTGACAAACAAGAGAGGAGTTTAAAGATGGCAAATATTAAAAGCTCTAAGAAAGCAATTAAAGTAATAGCAAAAAAGACAGAAAACAATCATGAACTTAAAGCAAGAGTTAAAAATTTAATTAAAGAAACTGATAAAGCTATTAATACAAATGATCATGAAAAAGCAAGTCTTTTATTTAAAGATGTCCAAAAATATTTAGACCAAGCCGTAAGTAAAGGTTTAGTCAAAAAAAATACATCTGATAGACAAAAATCAAGATTATCTTTAAAAATTAAAAATATGAAGTAACGAATTATTGTCGACTTCATTTTTTTTTGCTATACTTATATTAGGAGTGGTTTAATTGAAAAGGCTATTAGTTCCCATTATTTGTTTAATTATTATTTTATTTACTATTTTAAGCCTCGATAATGTAACTTATGGTATTATGGTTTTTTTAAATAAAACCCCTAACTCTACCATTACCTCTCCTAATGCTTATTATAAAACCAATAATTATATATTTGTATCAAACACCACGGAATTTACTCCTTATGGCATTGAAGATCTTTTAAATATAATGTATACCATCATCAACAGTGGAACAAGCAATTTCACCTTTTATTGTCCTAAAGAATATAGTAATTGTCTAAGTGATATGAAAGAAATAACTAAAAATCAAACTCTTTTAACTCACCTAAATAATTTTGTTCACCCTTTTAATTCTTTTTCTAGTATTGAAGCATCTTTATCTGACTCCGGAGAAATAATTATTAAAGTAAATTATTTATACACGGAAGAAGAAAAAGAACAAATTATTACGAAAGTTCGAAGTTTAATTGCTTCTTTAATTACGCCTGATATAACTACCGATTATGACAAAATTAAAGTAATTCATGATTATATTATAAATAATACTAAATATGATTTAAATACTGATGAATCCATAAGAAGTTATATAGCTTATGGCCCTTTATTTAACAATGTTGCTACCTGTAACGGTTATACTGATTTAATGGCTATTTTTTTAAGTGAAATGGGCTATGACAATATAAAAGTAGCTACCACTAAACAATCCGGTGATACCACAGAAGGTCATGTATGGAATGCTGTTAAACTAGAAAATGTTTGGCTTCATCTTGATCTTACCTGGGATGATCCTGTAAGTACAGATAATAAAGATTATTTATATCATAAATATTTTTTAATAGACACTTCGGAACTTATTACTGCTGATTCCAACATTACAAGCACCGATCATGTCTTTGATGAAACTATTTATGCCGAATTAAAAACTACTAGCAATTAGTAGTTTTTTTAACCAAAACGGCCCCCACCGCCGCCGCCACCAAAGCCGCCGCCGGAAGAAAATCCGCCACCGAATCCGCCACCACTAGAATAACTTGAATGCGTATTCGCATAATTAGCCGCTTGTCTATTATAAGCTGTATTTATCGCACTATTTATACTATTATTTATTATTGGTGATATATTTATATAATAAAAGATCGGATAATAATCAATACCTAAAGTAGAAGTATCTATTTCGTTTATATGCACATTCATACTTTTCTCCACCTTATTAGCAAGGCCAAATACTGTGGCATAAACCAAATATCTTTCCCACAAAATAATTTCCGGCAATTCTTTTAAGTCAAATGCTCCAAAATCATTTAAGAAATTTTTAAATGCTTTCCATTTAGCATAATGTAAACTACCCTTTTTTGTTTTCTTATAAACAACTAAAGTAAACAAGAAAAAGATTACTGCCAAAAATATTGCTATATAGGAAAATACATAATCAATACCATTGTTTATAATATACATAAGTAAATAAATTGCTATTAATAAAACAATAACTCCCAACACTTTAGGAGTTGAACTAGTCTCAAAAAAATCTTCATTAACTCCATCTTCCAAAACACTATTTTTCCAATTAGTATAACTTTTAATAAAAGTATTACAAGTTTTTGTTCCATCAGCATAATTTTTTAAATTTATTGTTGTAAATGTTTTTTTACCATCTTCCCCTGTCTTTTTCCCAACCGTATCAAACAAAAAATCAACCAACAACTTTTCACTATCATTTAAATTTTGCGTATTTTCTAAAGTAAATATATAATCTTTATTCTTTTTCTTACCCTTTATTTCTTCAACCTTAATATTTTTCTTATAAATAAGATTCATAATTGAAGCTGATAAAGCATTAGGACTAATCTTTCTATTCATCAAATAATCAATTACTTCAACATTATAATCATCAATAAATTCCCGATTATATTTCGAATAATAACCACTCTTTGGACTTTTAGCATATTTTAAATAAACAAATACCCCTAATATTAAAACAACTCCTATTAAAATCCAAGATAACCATGTTGCCAAATTTCTTTGGCCAATTAGTTCATCTCGAAGCTGATTAGCTACCTCAGCCCTATCCGTTTCTACTTCTATAATACTATTTAATGCTTCCCTGTGACTATACTTTGTAATCTCCTGACTATTAATTAAAGTCGGATCAAAAGTAAGCCGTACATCAACTGCTTCTCCTGGTAAAACTTCCTCAATATAAGCATAAACTCCATTATTATCTATTTTCTCAATTGTACCATCTAAATTACCATGAGCCCAAAAACGAAATAAATCACTATCATCATTCCCTGGCAAATGCACTTTTACTTGCACATTTTGTAAAGTATCTTCAAAGCCATCCGGTACAAAAGTCCAATAAAGCTCTGCTACATCTTCATGTAATACCACCGCATCTTCTATTACATATTTAATATAAAAAGCTGTCTTTTTATTTTCCGTATAATAATACATTCGATATCGATATCCATTAGTTAAACGACTAGTTGTATATTTGCCTCTTTCACCATCACTAGCATAACTAACTAACGAAAAAGGAAAAAAATCTTGATCAGCAAAAGTCTCAAAAGAAATCTCATCCACTTCTTTAGCATAAACTTCTACTTCACTTATATCTGTTGCATTATAAATAGCATTATTAGCTAAACTATCACCATCACTTAAAGCCCCATTTTGATAAAGTATATCCCGTTCAAACCAATTAAACGTACCGTCAGCGCCAACTAACTCATGAACCTCAACATCGCCATTTTCTCGTATATAAGCATCAACCAAAAAATCTGTGACTTCTACCCTAGCGGCATTAACCATAGTTGGAACGAAAAACATTAATAAACCCAAAAAAACTCTTTTCATCTTCCAATCCTTTCAAAAAAAGGTTAACCAACTGGTAACCTTAAAATTGTACTTTAACATTTTCTTTTTCCGCACTTTCAGCTTCAAAGAATTTTTCTTGCTTAAACTTAAATAATCCAGCAATAATGTTAGATGGTACCATTTCAATCTTATTATTATATTGCATAACAATGTCATTATAAAATTGTCTTGACATGGCAATCTTATCTTCGGTTTGTTGTAGTTCTTGTTGTAATTGTTGGAAGTTTTGATTAGCTTTTAAATCAGGATAATTTTCTGATAAGGCAAATAGCTTATTAATAGCATTAGTTAACTCTCCATCAGCTTTTAACTGATCTTCAGGTAACGTTGCTGATAAATAAGTATTACGAGCTTTAATCACTTCTTCTAAGGTTTCACTTTCATGTTTAGTATAGCCTTTAACTGTTTCAACTAAATTAGGGATTAAATCAAACCTTCTTTTTAATTGAACATCGATTTGACTCCAAGCATCTTTTACTCTATTTCTAAAGTCTACTAAAGAGTTATAAGTTGCAACAGCCCAAATAAGAATAAGTACAACAATGACTATAACAATAATAGCAATCCACATAATAATCCTCCTTATATAAATATATTATCATAAAACTCAATTTAACTCAAGAATATTCAAAAACAATATTTCAAAAGATGTAAAATAAATGCTCTTTAATTTCAGATAAAACAATTCATCAAATTTTAACTTCAATATCTCTTGTATGTGATACATATTTTTACAAGCACCATAATAAATCTATTAATCAAATGATTACATAATTTACCATTTATGATAAACTACTTATTCTCATAATCCTATAACCTCTACTTCCTTAACTTTATTATCGATAATTGAATATAAATATAATGATATATTTTTACTTGTAACACTACGCATATACTCATAATAAACATTTAACTGTTTTACATAAGCATCATCATCTATATTTTTAAGTTTATAATCAATAATTTTGATTTCCGCATCATATTCGAGCATCAAATCAATAATTCCGTGATATTCTTGATCATCTTTCGTAAACATAAACTCTAACTCTTGATAAATAGTAGCATTTTGAAAATCAAAAGTATCTAACAAATGCCGGACATACTTATTAGGATTTATGGTATTTTTAAAGTCTGTTTCTTCAAGCATTTCATGAACTTGTGTCCCAAATTTTAAGGTTTTAGCATCATCAATACTCAAAATACTTTCAATTGCTTTCGAAGCATGTTTTTGAGAGATTTCCTTATCATTTAAATGCAGATCCCGAAAATTAATAACTTCCTGACTTTCCATTGCTTTAACGAACTTTACTTTACTTCTTTCATAATCTTTAGTTAATTCTAAACTATTTAAATCAATCGTTTTAGAGTACTCTGCTAAATTAAGGGCCATAGAATTTAAAAAGTCATAGAAAGACCGAAACTTTATTTCTGCTAAATAATCAATTTTTACACTCACTTTATTTTGCGTTTTAAACTCTGGTAAAACCATAATTATTTTTTCTTTGGCCCGGGTTAATGCAACATAAAATAGTCTTATTTTTTCCGCGATTTCTTCTTCTAAATATTTATTTTTAATTAATTGTTTAGTAAAAGTAGTGCCAATACCATCTTCATAAAATGGTGTTAATATGCCATAAGTAGGATCAAACATAAATCTTGCTTGTAAATCTTTCAAATTAAAGTTTTTCTTAAGTCCCGCAAAATAGCAAATCGGAAATTCTAAGCCCTTGGATTTATGAATATTCATAATTTTTACACAATCACTCTTACTTCTTGCTTCCCTATATCTAATCTCGAAATTTTTATCAATCATTTGACTTAAATATTCCGCAAAATCTTCAATCGTAAACCCAATTGTTTCCATAGAAGTAGCAAGGCTTTCTAAATAATCAAGCCGAATGATGGCATCACTTACATTTCCAACTAAAATTAGCTTCTGATAGAAAGAAAATTTCTCGATTATTTCCCTTAAAAGCATCCCTGGACTCATCAAATCTAGTCTTTTCGCTATCTCACTTGCTTTCTTATAAATCTCGTTTTCATAAAACGTATTTTCTTTTAAGGCCGCAAATATTTCTTCATCATCCATCCCCCCAACAAAACTACGAGCAATACTGACAAAGTAATAGCGCATATTAGTATCATATTCCTCTTTATAAATTGCTAATATTAATCTAACAATATTATTTATAATCCGTATATCATCAGCACTAGTTAGATTACTATCTTTATACACTTCCATAGGAATATTAAAATACTCAAATATTTTCTTATATAAAGGCATATCACTACCACGATCTAAAATAATACAAAAATCTTTATAAGTAGCATCTTTATTTGCCCCCAAATCAAAATCAAAGACAGGATAATGCGAACTTACTTTATCCAAAATATCTTTAGCAATAATAAATGCTTCAATCTCGGCATTACTAAATGTTTTATCATCATTCTGATATTTTAACAATTCTAAATCATGAGACTCATTACTACGTCCTTTCTCTTCATAAGCCATATTGCCATAAATCATGGCATGAGCTTCACTATAATCTACACCACCCAAATCAGGAATCATTATACGCTTAAATATTTCATTAATATTTGCCAGCACTTCTCTTCGAGAACGAAAATTCTCTAATAAATCAATCTTTTTTCCATCTACTTGATTTTTATAACGCTCATATTTTTCTTTAAAAATACGAGGATTCGCATTACGAAAACGATAGATAGATTGTTTGATATCTCCTACCATATAGACATTATTGTTTTCAATAAGCCCAATAAACATTTCTTGTAAATCATTCGTATCTTGATATTCATCAATCATAATCTCTTGATAGCTAGCCCTTAATTCTTCCCGGATAGATTTATGCTCTTTAACCAGCCATATTGCCATTTTGGCAATATCAGTAAACTCAAAAGCCGCTTTTTCCTTTTTATAAGCATGTATTTTTTCATCTAATTTTAAAATAACATCAATAATCGCGCATACATAGTCCTTTGTACTTTTAATTTGCTTCTTTAACTCTTCTTCACTGTATTTGGTAAGTTCGTTAAATTCATCTACTAAAGCCTTCAAATCCTCTTTAATCTCTTTTGCATCAGATTCTAACCCTCGAAATTGTGGCAAATTAATATTTTTACCATATAAATCATCATAATTTCTTGGTTTAAATATGGCAGATACAGCCTCATAACACTTTACTCTTACTTTATCACTCAAATACGCTTCTAATGCATAATAATCTGCTTCGATTAACTCCGTTAAAGTCGTTAAATATGCTACATACTCTTGAAATAATTGATCAATATAATACCCACGATAATAAACATCAATATAACTCTTTAAATATTCTGTTTTATCATATTTCAAATCTAGGGCATTACTTATATTAAGTATAGCTTCCTTAACTAGGGTATCATCTCTTACCGTAAAATCACCGACTAGCTTTAAATAATTAGAATCTTTTTTTTCGTATAAATCCATGATGATTTCTTCTAACAAACGCTTTTTCTCTAAATTAATAATGGAAGAGTCAATAATGGAAATATTACTGCTTAAATTGAAAAGATAGTGATATTTTTTTACGATGCTAAAAGCATAAGCATCAAAGGTGGTGATATAGGCTGAATCAATATACAAAAGTTGTTCGGTAAGTCCTGCTGCTGCTATCTTTTTGCGGATACGTTCTTTCATTTCCCCTGCTGCTTCATTCGTAAATGTTAAAATTAGTATTCTTCTAATATCAATACCCTCTTTTAATTTCCTTAAAACTCTTTCGGATAAAACCGCGGTTTTACCAGAACCAGCTCCGGCCGATATAATAAGATTAGTTCCTTCTAAGTTAATTGCTAATGACTGTTCCTTCGTCCACTTCAACTTCTTCACCTCCTAACTCTACTTCATCTTGTTTTTTCTTAAAACATAAATCGCTAAACTTACAATAAGTACAAGCGATATTCTTTTTATTTAATACTTTGGGATTTATTTTAAACTCCCCATTCAAAATCATATCAATAGTCTCATCAATTACACCATCAACCTTCGTTATCACCTCATCCATTTCTGTATCTGATAACACCTTGGAATTAGCACTTAGACTGCCATCCTTCTTAAACTTTAAATTCAGAAGAATTTTCCCCTCTTGGTAGTTGTCATCAATCAGTTCCATGAATACTTCATTACTGTTGGTAAATCCTTGGAGGCGCATATTATTTTCTAAAATTTCTTTACTTGTCTTTTTAAATTCAATATTTCCTTTATTAAATAATACTTTTTGAACATAGAATCCCGCGATAGAAGCTGTGCAAAAACGATCAGATTTTTTTAGCAAATAAAGATAGATTGGCAGCTGCAAATGAAGGCCGTATGCTAAATCTTTTAAGGTAATTAAAGTAGAGCCTGTTTTATAATCAACCACCGCGATTACTTCTTTATCATGGAAAGTATTATACATTACTTTATCGATTGTTCCCTTAAAAGTAACTTTCATATCCCCTTTATCTTTATAAACAAAGAAATTATTTTCAAATAAGTAATGATTTAACTTGGAATGCCTCATCTGATTCTTTATCACATTTAAACTCTTTTTAAGCTCTTCACTAATCATTTCCAAATAAAAATATTCTTTAGCATTTAAGTGATAATCTTGATTTTTCACAAACTTCATTATTTCCACCGGAATATCAATTTCTTTCGTAAGTCCAAGTTCCAAAATATGATGCATTATACTACCAATAATCGTCATAAATGTTTCTTCAAATATATCTAAATGTAAAATTTTACTAACATAATAATGAAAAGCACACTCCCGATACATCTCCATATTGGTGTATGATAAAGTAAGCTCATTATTTAAATGCGCTAGTAACATAGATGCAGGAATACCCTTAAACTGGTTATCATAAGTAAAATAAGGAATATCTAAGTTATGTTGATAAAGGGCTAAATTATCACTTATCATGTTATATTTATATAAATTATCTAGCGCTATGGCATATTTTATTTCACTCAAACTTTTAGCATAAGATATATCTTCATCAATAGATATGGGTAGTACTCGACTATCTAGCTCACTAATAAGCATAGATGGATAAGCTGAGCCATTGGGGCCGTTTAATTTATAAGTAATAACTAAATGTTTAGTGGATCTAATCTCGTTTAAAATGGTCGTTTTTTGATCGTTATTTACTTCCGTTGAAGTAGTTAGCCCTAAAGCATCTTTTACTTCATCACTTAAATAATCAATATCTCTTTTGATTTTAGGATAATCACTCACATTAAACCCAAGTAAAAAAACATAATCATCATCATAAAAAGAATCACTTAAGCTACATAATTCTAAACCTTCTAAATAGACCGTTTCCTTTAATTTGGTATTTTGTAAATCATTTATAATAAATTCTTTTCTTAAAGCTTTATCTAAAACTTCTACCGATAAATTTATAATGCGGACTAACTCAGATACATTAGCGTATTTTTCTGATAGTCTTAGAACATTTTCATCGATAGAATACTCTTCATAATGATTTAAAAAGTCTCTTGCCAGTAGCGTATTATAAAAAGAATGAGTACTACGGTTATTAAAAGGAATATGATAGAAAGATAAATATCTTGTTAATACAGAATCATATTCGTTAGATGCAATAATCTTGATGTGAGATAAAGGTATTTCCCTATCTAATAATTTAGCAATTTCTTGGCATACAAACTCTACTTCTTGATCAATGTTAGTAGCCTCATAAACCATCGGGACATAGCTTTTGTGTAAATCATTCTCATAAAAAATATCAGCATCTATCTCTTTTAATATCAATTTTTGCTCTTTGGATAAGTTGGAATAGCCATAAACAATAATTCTTTTCCCCTTTATTGAATCTTTAAAAGATGGGTGATATATCAGTAAATTATGATTGTCTAACTGGGCTTTTAAATCAATTAAAAACTGGACTTTTTCATGATCGATATCTTTTAGAAAATATAAATTTTCTAAATACATCTTAGCAATAGCAATATTTACGTGATACTTTTTCATAATAAAAGCAATAGTATTATTGTCATAATCAAAAAATAGCATCTTTTTAAGATTTTCAAAAGTATAAAATTTTATATTATAAAATACATGATTTTTACTATTTTCTCTTAAAATATTTTTCTTAAACTCGTTTGTTGTTATGATAATACTTGGTTCCATTCTCATCACTTCCCCAAAAATATCTTAACATTTATTAAGTTTTTTTACAATGGTAGAAATTAGAATTAACAATTTTTTGCATAAAACTGTTGACAACCAACATAATATTTAATATAATTTAGGAGTACTGCTCGTTTAGTTCAGTCGGTAGAGCGCACGGCTGTTAACCGTTAGGTCGTAGGTTCGAGTCCTACAACGAGCGCCATTATGTTAATTAAGCCCTTATTTTAAGGGTTTTTTTGTTTTATTAACTGATAAACAAAAAAGAATGATAACTATTATCACTCTTTAATAATTAAGATTCATATTTAGGTTTATTCATAGTATCTTGAACAAGCATCACCAGCGGCAGGAGCATCTCCTTCATATTCAACATAGCATTCGCATTCATCTCCACCAGGACTAGTAATACATGCGGCACACTTATCATATTCAGCTTCCAAATCCCCAGAGAAATCGCCAACTAATCCAAATATAGCACCAACTAAAGTAGGAACAAAGAATATAATAATACCAGCTATTGCTCTAATTGCTAAAGACTTAACAGACTTTTTAATTTCATCATCTTTACTAGCTACTACGGCCTTTCCTAAATCGATCATACCAAATATAATAATTATAATAGGAATTGCAATTTTAAAGACCCATAATATCCAACCAATAATTTGCCAAAGACCAGCTAACTCCGTGCAAAACTTTGGATCATCCATAATAAACATATAAAATTCCTCTCTTTCTAATCTATATTAATTTTATCTTAAGTTATAAACATTGTCAAGTAATTAAGATCAATTATGTCAAATATCTATAAATTCATAAGTAGTAAAACAGCTAATATTAATAACACCATAACCCCAATACCTGTTGTTATTAGCATTCGCATTGTTTTACTTTCCATTTTATCCAAACGATCTTTATACTTCGTTTCTCTTGCTTTTTGTTGTAAATTGGAAATTGTTCTTGAAAAAGCAAGTAATTGTTCTTGTTTCCGCTCTTGTCTACCTAAACTAAGCCGATAGAGCAATCTCATCATTCGCATTGAATCTCTTACTGGATATTTTCTTGCAAAATCCATATAAGGTTCAATTGTATCATCACCTGCATTAATCGCATTAATTAATTCTTTTAATCCATCTTTAAATATATCAGGAGCATCTTCTAATGATTTACCAATTGCTACCGGTACAGTATAATGTTGAATTAATATTTCCAAACCTTTTAAATAATAAGGAAGCATTGTATCTATTTCATGTAAATGTCTTTTATAATAATTTTTAAGATTGATATAATCAAGTTTAAAAAAGACAAAACCAATTACAATACAAATTAAAGCATAAACATAAGACATACTTGAAATAAGTAAACAAAAGACCAATACCATAACAATTAAAGCATTTCTAATTCTTTTATTAAAAAGCAAATCCGGATTGACTGTATCTCCATATTTAGCTTTTACATAAAAATCATAATCACTTTCTTTTAATTTCCGCAAATACATTTCATTATCGGCAATTAATTTACCAATACTTATCTTTCCACTATAAGTTAATATAAAGAAAATAATCACCGCAATAACAGCTATTTCTATTTGCATATTACTCTACCCCCACATTCTCATTATAATATTTCTCTCCTGAGAGTAAAAAGTAACTATTAATAATAATTATACCATGCAAAATAATATGTACATACCATAAATTTAAAAGCCGTAAATAACTATCTTTACCTAGTAAAACCTGCATAACTAAAACTAGCAAAAATAATACTAAAGCAAAAGTAATGAACTTTGTATGAAATTGTTTTCTATCCATTTGATCACGATATACTCCCTCAACCAAAGAATCAATATCCATACTCATATTTTCCAAAGACTCTCCTGAATCTTTAGCACCCTCTTTAGTAATTTGTAAAAATAGTTGATGCATATTTTTTACCATATAATAAGGATATTTTTGGTTAAAGTACTCAATAGATTCATCAATCGTTCCATTTTGATAAGACATGTTAATCATTGTCTTTACATCTTCTAAAACAGGATCCTCAAGTATTCCTGAATCTCTTACCCCCTCTAATGATTTAACAAAACTTTGCGTCGTATTAAATTCCATTATAACATTAGTTGTATATATTTGAATTTGTTCAAATATATATTCACTATACAATCTTTTACTACGTAAAAAAGCTAAATAAGGAATAAAAGCCACTGCAATAATCACATAAATAATAACCACAATCAAGCTATAAAAGTATAAATACGCTATAGCTGCCGCTAAGCCCCCAATAACAACTATTTGCAAGGTATAATCTTTTACGGTATAATCTTGTTTTAATTCTTTCATTTTCGCACTTATTGTTTTATAACTATAAGGCGCATACTTTTCATATATAACCCCAAATTGGGCCTTAGCAAACTTATAAAAGGTTTCCGTCCCATCATTTTTTCGGTATATAATAATAAACATCGCAATTAAAAATATAATTACAAATTCCACTTGCCTAACCTCCTTTTATAAAGTCTCGATTGTATCTTCTGCTTTATTATTTAAATGGAACAAATCTTCATCCAAAATAACTCCTTGAATAGCTAAATAACTTCTTAAATATTTCGTCGGATTATTCAAAGTAAATTTCCCATCTAATGTTTTTTGATAAATGGTATTTACTTGAGGTTTATTATTTTCATCTACATAAAATTCACAAATCTCCATAATTTCTCTTTGAAAACGTCCTAATTTTTCACTCATATATCCTTTTACATAAATACCTATTTGCACATAACGATGAATAGTTGTAATAAACTGTTCGACATCAATATTAGATTCAATCAAACTATACATTCGCATCGGTATTAAAGCTGCCCTATCCGAGTGAATAGTTGATATAATATGATGTCCTGAAGAAATAGAATTACGTACTGCCATAACGGCCTCAGCACTTCTAACCTCACTTAATAATATCCAAATAGGATTTTGTCTCATACAAGTAACCAAAACTTCTGAATAAGAAGCAATGTTATTTGTTTTCATTGCTACAATATCCCGATGGGGAAAAATTCTATCTAAGTGTAACTCTAACGTATCTTCAATCGTAATAATTTTTTCATTTTCTTTAGTTGCACTAGCTAAATACTTAACGAGCTCAGTTTTACCAGAACCAGTTTCTCCACTAACAATAATATTAGCATGTCCCTGAACGCAATTTAAGAGAAAATCGAGTAAATCCGCACTGACATATTCTTCTTTAATTAACTTATCACGATTAAGTCGAATCTTCGCTGGCGTTTTTCTAATAACTAAAGCAATTCCATTTGTCGCAATTGAATCATGAATAAAATTAAGCCGTAACTCTGTTGATTCGGCATCTAAAAAAGGATGTGCCATATTGAATGTTTTTCCCATGACATTAGAACACTGAAAAGCTAATTTTTCGACTAAAGCATTATTTATTTCTGGCCTTTCAACCCGATAAACACCTTTAGATAAACTCTTTAACCAAAGCTGCCCCCCATTAGTATATGATATATCCGTAATATCATCTATATCAATAAATTCTCTTAAAGGTCCAAAGTCAATTTGCGAAAATATAGCATCATTCATATAAGCACCTCCTTTTCTATTCTTATTCTTTAATTATTTCATTCCGTAGTTGTTGTTGTACTAACTGTACTATCAGGGATCTGTTGCGCGTAGTATTCAATTTCGTTTCGCAAGTATTCACTTGAAACTGAAGTTTCTCCAGGGTTATTCGTATAACTTGCATTTCTCGGTACTGGTATTAATTCAAGGCCACTAATATATGTTGCCACACTAAGTAATTGGAATAAATTATCTGGTACCGCAAATAATAATTCCGCTGGCGTAGCTGCTTCACTTGTTAAAAACACACTATTACCTTGACTATCGCGAACATCAAGTATTTCGATACTTTCAATTAATTTTCCAAATATAATACTATTACTCCGACTATTCATCTTAACATATAAATCAATATAATCTCCTGGATACATTGAATTACCATAAGTCGTATGAATATTTACGGACATTGAAAACGCAGTATAACCATCCGGCATATTTTCCAGTGGATTATTTGGTGCCGAACTACAAGAAACGACTTGTTCTGAATAGAAAAATGCCCCTTCTGGTACACTAGTACCATAAGTTACACATTTCGGATCAGACGTATTGATTAAATCACTTTGATTAACAATCAAATTAGCTCGAGATGAAACAAAACTTCTCAACACCTCGGTTTGATCAATTGCCTCTTGGGTAATTTCTGAAGTTGCCGTAATCGTTTGTCTTGCATAAGGAATGGATACGGTATCAATTGCTTGATCAACCCGATAATTATACCCAACATACAAAACAACAACCCCTAATAACACACCAAGTATAGTAACAGTATTCTTATTTGATAAGAATCTTTTAATCGTTGTTACAATATTTCCCATTTTATCCTACCTTTCTAAACGGCGCTCCAAAAACTAGCACCGGTGCTAGAAGCACTTCTTATTCTATTATAACAAGCATTATCTTGATAATGCCACCACTCTGAAGCTAAATCAGTTAAGCCTGCATCATTCATCATATAATTACTAAGCTTTTGCGCTCCTTCACTATTAAGCATTCCTGTTGAATAATTACTCGCCGTCTTACTAACTGCCGGACTATAATACTTAATCGCTTCGGTACTTAACTCATGCATTGCTGATGGCATGCTATACTCACTACCAGTATTATCGCCATCACCAGCAGTGATATTATTATCTTCACCGGTATTATCACCATCACCAGCAGTAGTATTATTATCTTCACCAGTACCAGTATTTCCATCATTATCTTCACCGGCACCATTATTACTATCACCAACTTCATCTGCAAAGATTTGAATAATCGCATCTATTCTTGTAATCGTATCATAATCTCCCGCTGATATAAAGTTTGTGCCACTATTTGATCTAACCTCAACACTTACTTTTGGTGGAGCTTCATATATATCATAGAAATTAACTTCATAAGTATCTGTTGTTCCCATTACTTCGGCTGTCATTCTAATGAAAACTTCCATAAATTTTTCTTTATTCATTTTTATTTCGTTGTAATCTCGATAATAAGCATAATCTACCGCTTCTAACATTGATGCTTCCACAATTTCTCTTATCGCATAATTATCCTGGGTAGTGTTAGTTGTAATGCCTTGCACTGAGATCATCAAACCTATTATCGCAACACCCATTACAACTAACCAATAACCCCAATATGAACTTTGCATAATTAATTACTCCCCTTTCCTACTTCCATGAAGGACCTATCATATTTTGTTCAGAAATACCACTAGTCCATAATTCGAAGTATTCGGTATTATTATTACTTTCGGTCCGGTAATTACGATTCATAATTAAACTACGATTATTAACAATTTCCGAATTATTTATAAATACTTGATTATTATAAGTAATTGTTCCATCAATTAAATCACTAATAAAGTTACTGTAACAAGCTATTTCATCATAATCCCCGATCGTATAACAAGAAAGTGTTGCATTTGAATATCCGCCGCGATTATTTTTTTCCGCCTCATCATTATACTCTCTTATAGCTCTTGCGGTACTTGGTGTAATCGTAACACTTAAAATTGGATCTTCGGCATAAATACTATCACCAGCATTTTGAATTTGTTCAATAGTTGTCTGAGCCTTAGCATTTACATCTCGATTCCAGTTATATGATTTTGTACCATTAGGGAACAAGTTAGTAAGGGAAACAACTCTTTCAATCAACGATGAGCCAGCCTGATTATCATAAATACAACCTGCACCAATACAATCTGCTACACAATCAGATCCATCACAATCATAATTACAATTTGGCCCCACACAATTAGCCGTACAATCATCACCATTACAACTATCCCAATCACACACGATTGTATAATTCTCTTCTATACCCATATTAACTAAATACGCACACATATACTGAACGGTACCATTTTCATCTACAAATTCGGCATAGTCTTCCTCATTAATAACCGCCGTATCGCCACCAATTAATCGACCTAAACTACCATTTCGATCATAATATTCCCCAAGATTCGTAATATTTACTGTATATTCATAAATACCTCTTCTTGTACTCAAACTAACTGGCAATTTATTTTCCAAAGCCGTTGCATTTTCGTTATTTTCCCCTTCATCACGATCAACTATTTCACCACTTGGATAAACATTATAAAACAATGTCGATGGCACATAATTAACATTAATCGTTGAAGTTACTTTTTTATATGAAGCATTTGATATTTCTTCTCGTTTAAATGAACAACCACTCTCATCACAATAAACATAATCTATTAAAGCTGTACTTTCATCAGTTGAACCACTACAACTATCATAACCATTATTTATTGTTCCGTAAGTATAATTTCCATTAGCCAGTGATCCATTACAATACCACTCGGTTGTATTATCACTCGTAATGGTATCATCCATTTCCCCATGATTATTATAATGATCCGCCAAATAATCCTCGGCATAATCATAATAAATAGTTGGATCATAGTTAATATCCGTTGTCCAATTAGAACATCCATTATAATCACTAATTATTTGATTGTAATTATCTATCGCCGTTTGTAAAGCACTTCTTGCCGTACTTAAATCTCCGCCATAGCGATTATTATAATCTTGAGTATAAGATACACTACTACATGAACCACTATAACCAGAACAATTACAACTGCTACATGAGCCACTACCAAACGATAAAGTTTCATTATGCGTGGAGGCAACTCCACTATAACTATAAGTTACATAACTAAATGTTTTTTGCGCTGTACTCCATGAACAACTTCTTCTTCCACTTGAACGGCATACTCTAGTACAACTACTACCACTACTAGTAGCATTATTATTCTCATCATCTTCTGTACAAATTTCCTCTGAATAACAACCTGTACTATATGAACATGATCTTGAACTTACGTTGGTAAAACTTGCACTATCTAGCGCCCTTAATCTTGCATAAGTATTATAAGCATCAACTAAAGCTCTTTGTGCTTGTTCAATATCAGCTTCATATAATTCCCGATCAATCGTATTTGTATAACATGTCTTTGTCCCACTAACCGCTGCACTAAACGTAAAGTATCTACCGGCATTAACAAGTTTAGCTGTTGGCATGTTCATAATATAATCTTCTTTACAAGATACTACACAATATTTATTTTTCTGTAGAGTATAAGAATTTTCCTCATCATCACTTACTCCGGCAGCATTTTCATATCCTGTCGTTGCATCCCTATAACCATCAATTTGATTTACAAAGCAAATTTTTGCTTCCTCAGGACCAGTTATTGATACTGGATGGTTATCAACTGTTGAAATAATCAAATTATTTTCCGCATCACAACACTCAAATGCCGTTACGGAAGTTGTACAACCAACACTACAATTTTCATAATAAGCTTGGCATGCCTCATCATCACCTAAAACATTACATTCAATTTCTAATTCGGCACACTCACCGCAATTAGCATCCAATAACTCTTGACAAGCATCCCCTTCTAAATTGCCCGTTTCTTCAGCTTCAATCGTACAAGCTTCAATCAAATCATCACAATCACATACATCAATTAAACTAACCGAACCTGTTAATTCGCCCGTTACGTCTTGACTAACCGCCTCTGATACTTCATCAACACTTAAAAACCGTTGATATTGTGTTCCCCAAGCATCAGCATATATATTATCCCAAACAATACCTACATAATTGCTGTATTTACCATTCGCTGAAGTATCACTATAAGTATAACTCATCGTATAAGACATTGGTTGTTGCCCACAATTAAGCTTATTATAAGTGTTTTGATATCCAGCGTTTACATTTTCATATCCTGTAAATTCTATTACAATTTCCACGGTTATCTCATCTGGAATACTATCTAAAACTCTTAAAATATTATCCCCATAATTAAAATCATAAGCATCTGTATAAGATATACCATTAACGGTAATTTCCACAATTCTTGGCTGTTCATTTACACCTAAAACATCCAAACTTTGATCATATGTAAGATCATTTATAACAAAAGAAGCATTTCCATCGTTTGTAAAATTACGTAAAGTCAAAGTTCTTTTTATTTGTAAATTTACACTATCACCAATTGCTGTTGACTCATTATTAATTGCAACTTGTTCCGTTAAAACATTATCATCAATACTAGCTCCCCCATCATTATCCATATACTCTGCCGCATCTGCTAAAGCTTGTGCATATAGTTGTTTAGCTTTATTAAGTATTGCTTCTGCTCGCTCATCATTTGTATTTGTAGAACTATACCAAACTGGTTGGAATGAATACAATGAATAATCTTCTAAAACTGATAAATCCAAAGTATATTGACTTAAAGCATCATAACTAGCTCTAATTCCTGAATCACCTGTAATCCAATTATAAGCTTGACCAAAATAAGTTTCATATAGTAAAGACCAACCGTTTTTATCATAACCCCAAGTTGCTACAATTGATCTAACTGCAATACTTGTTGCTAAATAATCATCAGACGTATGATCATTTCTCTCACCGTTAACTAATGCACTTAAAATAGCCATATCAAAAGCCTTAACGCCTGGTTCTGGATCGCTTAGTAAAAATCTTTTGGCAAATACTGTATCAAATCCTCCTGTAGCATCGGAATCTAAACAATACATCGCAAGACCATAACGATCGTAATGAGAATAAAGAGATGCATAGCTTGTCCAAGAATAATTATTGCCGTCATTTACATCTCCACTTCCTGAATATTGTCTAATTAATAAATTATAATTAGAAAGATTAGAACGACTAAATCCCTTTGAAACAGTTGTACTTACCCCTGCCACATAATTATGTAACTCTGCATTACCTGTCGCTGTTATCGTCCCATAAGTAGCACCATATCTTGTCTCGGCTGCTTCAACTTTTAAACTAAAACCTAAAGTGATAACTAAAGCAATGATAATATAACTGACTTTTTTTAACATATTTTTCATTCTACCTTACTCCTTCGCTTTCTTATTATCACATAAACAGTCAATCCCCCAATTACGACAATTGCTACACCTACACCTATAACTATTGCTAGATTATCTTGAATAAAATCAAAGAAGCCTTCTTCTTCCGAATCTATTGGTTCTTCCACTTCTTCGCCACTATCATCAATTTGACCTGCATTATATCGCTCGATCAATTCGACAAACCTACCGAAATCAACACTTGGCACTGATAAAAAAGTATTACATAAATAAAAGTCTTCATTACCATCACATAATCTATATTGGCTATATTCATTATACATTGGTGTTGTCAAATATAGTGTATACAATTCGGTATTAGCACAATTAGTATTACTAGAACTATAAACGGTAATAGTAAAATTAGTAATCGCCAAAATATTAGTCCAATCCAAACTAATCGTTCCATTATCACTATCCTGGTAAGTATAAGTTTGAACTTGATCATCAACATCATTTTCTACTGTAATGTATAAATCTTCTGTTAAATTACTAATATAAATACGAAAGAAACTATAATATGCCACATACTCCTCTAACTCCTCTTCCGTTAAGCCATCGGGAGCTGAATACTCACCTTCCAGCTCTTCCCTCATCACTTCATAGCTCGCTCTAACATTAGCTGCCAAACTATTAAGGGTATTTGTTTCGCTTGCATCACATACTGCATAAACTACATTACTGTTTACCAAAAAAAGTAACAGGGCCAAAATTAACGCATTAATTTTTTTCATAGTATACACCAACCTCATATTCAAAATTATAACATGTAACTTCCTTTTTTTCAACATAAATAAAAGAAAAAAGAAGCCAAAAAGCCCCTTAAATAATTGCCATTAAAATGAATATAATTAACAAGCAAATAAACATTCCTAGTAAGAATCGCCATATATATTTTAGCCACTCACCATATTTAATTTTTAACAAAACAAGACCAATTCCTAAAATCATACTAGTTGGAATAAAGAATTGTACAAATCCATATAAAGATGTAAACATTACATAAACAGGATTGATATAATCAACATATTCTACAGGTAAATAAGCTCCCATTACCCATCCAGTAAAACCTAAATCGGTATGGAAAATATTTAAAATTAAACTCGATAAAGTCATCGTTGCTATATTAAAAGTATCGGTTAAAGTAAGGATTCTATTTACAATTGTTGCAACATATGTTGATTGGTAAACAACAATCATAAGTAAATAAGCTCCAGCAATACAAGCGATCGGTAAAATCATTTTTTTAATTCCACTTATTATACTTTCAAACAAATCTTTTAACTTAAAGCGATAACATAATGCTAAAATACCAATGAATATTACTAATACAGCCGTAATAGTTACATTATCCCACGATCCAAAAGCTTTCATGCCTGATCCAAGTAGATCTTGGAAAACATAAAAATCATTAGTTGTATCGCTAGCTTCTATTTTAATATCTTCTGTTAAAAACTCATGGAAATCATTAAAAGTATTAACTCCAAAATTTCCATCCCAATCCATAAAACCTAAAATACTTATTGCTAAAATCAAAATGCCAATTATGATTATAGGAATCATACTTTTCGTTTTCTTAACATTATCTTCACTAACTGTTACCGCAAACAAATCAACACTAGGCGCTTTTTCATCAACCTTATTCATGTGAGTAATTGTAAAAAAGTTAAAAAGGATTAGACCAATAACAAGTATTCCCGCTCTAACTAAAAGTGCTGGTGCATTAAAAGGAAATTCCAAAGTATATCCCAAATAATAATTAAACCAATATAAGCCATCCGTTCCATAAGTAGCTCCCATAATACCTACCAACATTGATCCAAATGTTGTTGCTAAAATTGTCATTTTATCTAATTTCATTCGATTTAATATCGAAATAATAAATGGAATAAAAATTAAAACAACAAACGTTTGTGTAAGTAAGCTCGTTAAAGCCGCAATAACAACTGAAAAGGCGACAACTGCGATCTTCTTATGCTTAATCTTCCCCGCAATTCCTGATACAATCCTTTCATATCCCTGGGTTCTACTTAATAAGCCGTATAAAGCCCCGATTGCTAATAACAAAATAATTTTGTCAACCCCAAAAGAAACTGCATAATAAATATTATAAGCAATATCATAAATTCCTAATCTTGCCATTCCTGTTTGGGTATAACCACTAGAACCATAGCCACCCGCTGGAATAATCCAAGTAAGAATAAAGGCAATTATAATAAATATTAAGGCCCCTTTTAAAAGACTATAATGCTTTTCTTTTTTCTCCATAAATTCCCTCCTAACATTGATTATAATACAAATCATTTCAAAAAAAAAGTCAAACTTGCGACTTTTTTATGAAATTTTAGTGAAAAGTTAATCTTTTGGCTTCATAAGCGGGAATAAAATTACTTCTCTAATAGTTTCCGCCCCTGTAAGAAGCATGACTAATCGATCAATTCCCATCCCCATACCGCCAGCCGGCGGCATTCCGTATTCTAAAGCTTCGACAAAATCAATATCCATATCATTAGCCTCTTCATTACCCATTTCTTTTTCTTTCAACTGATTTAAAAAGCGTTCATATTGATCAATCGGATCATTAAGTTCGGTAAAAGCATTGGCATATTCTCCCCCAATAATAAAGAGTTCAAACCTTTGAGTAAATCTCGGATCATTAGAATCCTTCTTAGCAAGCGGACTAATTTCTATCGGATGTCCATACACAAACGTTGGGCTAATTATTGTATCTTCTACAAACTTTTCAAAAAAAGCATTAACGATATGCCCAAACGCAAAATGGGCCTCTACTTCTACTTGATACTCTTCAGCCAACTTAAGAGCTTCCTCTAACGTTTCAACTTGAAAAAAATCAACTCCTGTTTTTTCTTTTATTAAATCCACCATATGAGCTCGTTTAAATCCTGGAGCAAGACTAATATGATGACCCAAATAATCAATTTCATAAGTCCCATTTAACTTTAAAGCACAAGTACTAATAATTTCTTCTGTTATATCCATCATACCTTCTAAATCAGAAAAAGCCTTATAAAGTTCCAACATCGTAAACTCTGGATTATGTTTTTTATCCATTCCTTCATTTCTAAATGTTTTCCCTATTTCATAAACAGCATCTAATCCTCCTACTAAAAGCCTTTTAAGATTTAACTCCAAAGCAATCCGTAAATACATATCGATATTTTGCGCATTATGATGAGTAATAAATGGCTTCGCACTAGCTCCCCCTAAAATTGTTCCCAAAATAGGTGTTTCCACTTCTACATAATCAAGCTCATCCAAATAATTTTGGATTGTTCTAATAATTTTAGGCCGTGCAAGTGCTATCCTACGTGCTTCATCATTGACAATTAAATCAACATATCTTCTTCTAAATCTTTCTTCAACATCATTTAACCCGTGATATTTCTCAGGAAGAGGTTTTAGAGATTTAACTAAATGAGTATATTCCAAACACTTAATCGTCAATTCTCCTGTTTTCGTAAGCATTAATTTTCCATAAACACCAACAATATCACCTAAATCAGCCATTTTAAACAACGAATAAGCCTCTTCTTTAACATCATTAACGGAAATATACACCTGAATATTTCCCAATTTATCTTTCAATGAGAAAAAACTAGCCTTTCCCATTTTTCTTATAAACATAATTCGTCCAGCTACTCTCACCATTATTTCTTTTTCTTCCAACTCTTCATGAGACATATTTTTATACTTCTCTTTAAGATCCAAAGAAAAATCTGTAACTTCATATTTGTGGCCAAAAGGATCAATTCCCATTTCTTCTATCTTTTTTAGCTTATCTCTTCTAACTAACTCTTGTTCACTAAAATCGCGCATAATATTCACCTCTAGCCATAACTATATCACAAAAAACTCTAACTTTCAAATTAAATTCATATAAAAAGCACTAACTTGGCGTTAATGCTATATTTTATAAACTTTATTAGCTTTTCTACTAAATAAATATATTACTCCGATTACTACTAATCCCCCTAAAATAGCAATATAAGGAACTACACTACCTGTCTCACTATTTGGAATATCATTAGGATCACTTACATTACTACAAACACTTTGATATTCTGCCTCAGTTATAGAATTACCATTATCATCAAAGTAATAACCAGGAATATCTACACTACAATCTAAACTAAGTGGTGACACATTAAGCATACAACCTGTATCAGCAGTATCAGTTGTAACTACACTTATAGTTATACTAGATGAAGCACTAGAAACACCACTAGGTTCTAATAACACATAAGTTCCTGCCTCAGCTGTCTGCGTATCCGCTACCAAATAACTTGAACTAGTACTATTTACACTAACACTATCAATACTTACACTATTAGGAACTAATAAAAAGTAAATATACCCATTAGTATTACTTACATCAAAAGTAATACTCCAAGTCTTAATACCTGCATCCTCATCCGTATAAGTCCACGTATAATCCCCAGCCGCGACCGTTCCATACTGGCCCATTGAAATGGCCTCATCACTTACATAAACTCCATCCCCATCATTATCATTAAAATCTACGGCCCAAACATCAGTTGGCACCAAAAAAATTGTTGTAAGAAAAATTCCTAGTATCAAAATTAACTTTTTCATATAACCTCTTCCTTTACTATTATTATGTCCTAATTATATCATAAAAATGTAAAAAATAAATATCTTTTTTAAAAATATTTAAAAAAATGTCAATCTATGATATGATATTAATGGTGAATAGTGTGAAAAAGATATTAATTAGCCTTTATAACAACTCTATTTTCTTTTCTTATAAAACTAATAATAGTTCTATTAGTAATGATTTAATTAATACAAACATCATTAGCAATAACGAACTTATTTTTAGCGATATTTATATTTCGGAAAACTCCAAAATTATTGCCTCCTTTTTAAAAGAATTAACAATCCAATACAATATTTCTAAAGCAATAATTAGTAAAATCGACTTAAGTCCCTTAGTATTAAGTTTACTTAAAAAAGCAACCAACATAACTGCGGTAGAAATAAAAGAAGATGAGACTTTAACCTATAGTATTTGCGAAGCTTTAATTGAATTAAATCATATCAAAAGTCTTAATTGTTACAATCTCCAACCCTTTATGATTGAACTATTAGACAAATTCGGTATTACCTGCACCTCTCGTTGTGAAATTCTTTATTTAAGCAATTTTATGGAAACTAACAATCTTTTACGTTATTCAAATATCTATTATAAAACGACAATTCGCATAACCTTCCCCTTATCTTTAGAAGATTTAAAAGATCTTGAAGACTTCTTCAAAATCAACAAATACTTAAAAGTTATTCATATAAACAAATTGATTAACAATGAACTCGAAAACTTAATCAATCTTCTCATAAAATTTAATCGTCATAATTTAAAAATTGTTATTCATGAAAATATAACTGATGAAAAAACCGCCGAATATCTACGAACTAAAAACAAAACTTACAAAAAGAAATATAAAATTTATTTATCATTAGAATACACCCAAGAATATTTAGATCGCAATATCTTTCGGCAAGCTATAACCAACACCTTAAAAATATGTGGCCTCATCGTCAGTAGTCTTGTTATTTTAGTTGTAACCTACATTGGAATATCTAATTTTATTGCTTTAAAACAAGTTGATGCTATCAAACAAGATCTTGCCGAAGTAATAGAAGTAACTGATCCTACCGAAATTATTGAACAAAAAAACGAAGAAAACAAAGAAAATGCTTTGATAGAACAAACTCCTATTGAAGAAATCAAAATGATTACCAACCAAGAACTAGCCTCCTTATTGACAGTAAATGAAGATGTTGTCGGTGAATTAGTGGTCAATAACACCAATGTTGATTATCCTGTTGTTCAAGCAAACGATAACGATTACTATTTAGATCATAATATCAACAAAGAAAGTAATGCTAACGGCTGGATTTACCTTGATTTTCGTAATGACGCAATGAACCTTGACAAAAACAACATTATATATGGTCATAACATGTATTATAGTGGTGTTATGTTTGGAACTCTTTATAAAACAGCTACTTCCAGTTGGTATACTAATCCTGATAACCAAATTATTACTTACAATACTTTATATGAAAACATGGAATTTCAAATTTTCTCTATTTATCGCGTTCCAGAAACAAATGATTATCTCAAAGTCTTTTTTGACGATGATGCTGATTTCTTAGAATTTATTGATATGATTACTTCCCGCAGCATTTATGATTTTAATGTCCCTATACAAGCTGATGATAAAATCATAACTTTATCAACATGTAGCAATAATGGAACGAAAAGATTAGTAATCCATGCTGTTTTAAAAAATAATACAGAGTAATTATTTACCCTGTATTTTTTCTTTTTTCCTAACCAATCTCGAAATATTTGTTTGAATAGGAATATTAGCTAGTTCATATAACTTGTCCATCATTCTTATAAATTCATCTTTATCAATTTCCATCTCCCAAATAACTCTTTTATTTTTAAATTCTTTATCCACCCAAGTTTGCTTTTTTTTCTGATAATGTTTCAAGTGAATATCTCGACCGGTAATATACATTCTAACTTTATTTTCTAAAAATTCTATTTGATTATGGACAATAGCTGTTCTAATATTCCAAAAAAGTCTTTTATCATCTTCTTCCTTTAAAACTTCATCTAACAAGTTCGTATAATTCCTAATCAAACCCAGCAAATAATTTTTATACTCTTCTGGGCCCTTATATAAACATACTTCCTCATAGCTTCTTTTTATTGCTTTTATATAATCTTTATATATATTTTTGGCATGAACAAAATGCGCATCAAACGAAAAATTAAGAGCAAGATATTTTTTTAAATCTCCATCGCTATCAGCATATACATAAACACCAGCAAACAATATATTGGCATAAACTTTTAACAAATAATCTTTTAGATCACGTAAAATATATATATCATCAACATCGCATCCATCCCCATCTAAAACTTTTAAAATCGCATTAACAAATATGGCATTTCCTGAATAAATATCTTTTAATCGTATTTTATTAATCAAATATTGCAATTTTCCTTCATAGCTTAACGCTTCAAAACCATCGCTATTTAAATTAATATTTAATTTTTCCTTATCAAGTATTTCTAAAGAAATAAAATTACCAAAATCATTTTGAATTTTTTGTAAATAATCTTTAAACTGCCGCCATACATCTTGAACTTCTTTAGTTAAACTTAGACTAAATTTTCCTATTTCTCTTTGAACATTTAAAAATATCAAATCAAAAGTATACTTTTCACTCGGGATATTGGGATTATTAAAATAACTAGCCATAAGCGATGCATTACTACTCATCAGCTTAACTTGGCAAAATAATATATAGCCTAAATCCCAAGCTTCCTTAAAATCCATCGTGTCATCTTTATTTTTAGGTACAAAAGACAAATTGACAATGTCACTCATGCCCTTTTTAAGTTCACCTCTACAATTGGCCACTGTTGATAAAACTAAATCTGAAAACCAATTTAAATTAAAATAGGTTTCTTCATCATCACCTATATAAATATAACCATCTTGAAACCTAAAACTTTTATGGGCTAGTTTATCTCTTATTTTTTTAAACTGTTCTTTTAAACCAAGCTTAGATAAAGAATGATATATTCTCTCTGGTGTTAAATCTAAAAATACTTTTTCTAAAACAAAATTAGGAACATTTTCCCACAAGCCATCCATATTATTATTAAAAAGTGTAAGTAAACACCACAATTTAACTTCATCCCGAGACTCTTTAATTACTTCCAAATAAATTGGATTAGGTTTATTGGCATATTTTAATAAATACCTAATTCCCAAAGCTGCTTTCGCTTCCCCCATATAATCCATCAAAAATCCCCCCTTATTTAATCGCTTCCAAATAATTAATTTTTATCTTTTTAGCCACAAATTTTCTTTCATATTCCGTTAAAACATTAAAAATATCGCTATTATTTAAATCTAAATTAACATTTTTAAATACATACCCATAATTACTTAAAGAAATAAGTGAACTAGCAAATAACTTTAAATTATCGGTTTTCATCACAATTCTTTTTTCCCCTAAAAATATAGCATCATATATTCTTAAAAATCTTTCACTTGTAAGTCTTCTTTCCTTGGTTCTTTCTTTAGGCCATGGATCAGAAAAGTTAAGATATATTGTAGCAATTTCCTGATCAAACACTTCTTGTAATTTTAAAGCATCCATATTAATTATTTTTAAATTAGGTAACTCTAAAGGATATTTCTTTACAGCTCTAGCTAAAACATTACTATATTTTTCAATTCCCACAAAGTTAATATAAGGATATATTTGGGCCATTTCATAAATAAAATCCCCCTTCCCCATTCCTATTTCCAAATAAATGGGCCCATCATTACCAAAAACTTTATGCCAATTTCCCTTATATTCCTCAGGCTTTTTTATAAGATAAGAACAATTATCTAACCAAACATCTTTATCTTTCAAATTTCTAAGTCGCATTATATCACTACTTTCTTTAATATAACATATAATAAAATGAAAGGAACGTGGATATGAGAAAAGATCGTAATGCTTTTTTCGGGGAAACAGGATATTATAGTCAAACTAATATTCCTAACATGAATGTTGCTAATACACCCTTTACGACCCAAGCCCAATCTAGTTTCTATGCTGGCCCCACACCTATGAATTATACCACACCTAATGCCATGAATGCAAACATGATGCCTCAAACCAATATTGACGTAAGTGAGATTGAATCCCGCCTATCAAAACTAGAACGGCAAATAAATCGCCTTGATGCTAGAGTAAATAAACTAGAAAGTACATCCTTTTACCCAACCGAAGAAATCGATACTACTACTAATATGTATATGGTCTAAAATTAGGCCTTTTTTCTATGACTTAAAAACTTTTCTTTTAATTTTTGGCCATAGTTTTTCCCTAAAATTTCCTCTATCAACCCCATCTTATGCGCAACTATAAAATATGAGGCAGCACCAATTATAGCAATAACTGCTATATACATAACACATGAAAATCTACTATCATAATCAATCGGAATAAATAGCTTCATCAAAATAACCACAACTATCATTGTCAGTAAAGGTACAACTATTTTAGCTAACGTTTTCTTCGTCTCTTGATATTGGAATTTATATTCTTTTTTAAGATAAATCATCGCTATAACTACTGTAGCACTAAAGCCTACAACTGTTGCAAGTGTAGCTCCAAAATAAGCAGTAATTCCTAAAAAGTCAAAAAGAAGCATAAATGGTACATCAAGAATAGCATTTAAAACAATCCCCGTAATTGAACTAATATAAACCCACTTAAACTTATTCATACTCTGCAAAGTATGATTAGCTACTGTATATAAATTAGAAAAAAGCGGCGCAAATATAGCTATAGCCAGTATATTTGTGCCAATAGCATTATATCCATAAAACACAGTCCAAATGCTTGATGCCAGTAAACTTATGCCCACACACATTGGTAAACTAATAAAGAAAATAATTTGTAATGATTTATTAAATTTATGATTTACTTCATCATATTTCTTAAGTGTATAAGCTTCCACCATATTAGGTATCAAACTAGCTGACAAGCCTAAGGCCACTGAGGTAACCACAATACTTATCTTTGGAGCCCAAGTTGATATACCTGTGGCAATAAACTCTACTTCCGCCGCATCCATTCCTAAATAATCCATAGTTCGCAAAATAAGAATCATATCAACATTATTATATATTGTAAAACAAATACTAACTATAACTATAGGAACTGCATATTTAATAATCTTTTTAATGATCTCTTTATTTGTAATCTTATCTTTTTCTAAAAACTTTTGATCCAAACATAATTCATGTTTATTCTTCCTTAGTTTATTATAAACATATAATAAAGCCCCAACACCACCGATAAAAGCTCCAAAAACAGCTATACCTACTACGGTTGTCAAATCAAGATTAAGCCACTTAAGCGCAATATAGCTTCCACATATAATAACTAATACCCGAGCAACTTGTTCAATAACTTGACTTACACTTGAGACATATATAATATTATGCCCTTGAAAAAAACCTCTTGAAACACTTAAAAAAGGAAATACTAACAAGGCAAAAGAAACACAGCGTATTACAAAAGTTACGTCTTCAATTGTATTTCCCCCGGTTAAATCACCAATAATTAGTGTGGCAATATTGGGGGCAAAGGCAAACAGAATAATAAATGCTATAACGGCAATAAAGCCTAATAATTTTTTTCCTATTTGAAATGCTCTTATCTTCGCTTCTTGTCTATTTAAAGTATTAAATTCATTTATGATTTTACTGACGGCATTAGGTATTCCCGCCGTAGCTATTTCCAAAAACAAACCATATATATTATAAGCATAAGCATACAAAGCCGCTCCTGATGCCCCAACTATAGCATAAAAAGGAATTACATAAAGCATACCTAATAACTTCACAATTACAATACATATAGTGGCAATAATCGTTCCTTCAATAAAGGAATTTTTTTTCATTTTAAACACTTCCTAACTCGTATATATAATCATCGCTGTAAAACAATATACTTGTTCTTCACCAAACATCGATATAGCTGTGCTAAATTTAATGTCAATAACTTCACCTTGCATTTCCCCTAAAAATTGATTAACTTGCGCTTCTAAATCTTTTTCATGGGACTCATCAAATATTTTAACTTTCACCTTTATTCACCCACTTAACTATAACACAGAAAATTCTATTTTATTGTCGAATTAAAAAGATGAATAAAAGCTTCAACAACTTCTAGCTTATTTTCTTTCCTATTTGGTGTTGTAATATTTACATGCGCAGTATAAATTAAATCATATCGCCTATCATAAATTCCCAAATCAACTCCTAAATCCTCAATTTTATTACCAACAAGCCGTCCTGTAACCCCTACTCCTAAATCACTATTTGTAAATTTACTAATCGCCTTTGCCATTTCTATCGCTACTTCTTTACTATAAACTGTATACTTATCAATAATTTCTTTATCAACACCCATCTTAATTTTATAAACATCACTATAAGTAACTGCTCCAAATTTAAAAACATTACTAGCATCGCTTATATCCGTAATTAAACTAGCAAGTAAGCCTCCTGTACAAGACTCCATCGTCGAAATACTTATCTTATTTGCAATTAAATATTTACAAATATCCTCTAACATGCCCATCAGCCTTTCGTAAGTATTGTACCACAAAATAAAGCAAGTGTATAGAATCACTTGCTTATCTTTACATATAGTTATTTATCCAAACTATTAAAATTGTTTATTAGTTTTACCCGTTTAATTTTAGAATTCATAATGATATAGCCAAAATCATTTGTAATATCTTCCCGATCTTCTCTCGTAATTTTGGAAATTCGATACAACGATTGATCAGCAATCCCACTACCAATCCAAATTCCTCTTGTCGTATCCGCTCCTGCTTTAAACCATTCTTCATAAGCAAAATTCTTTAAAGCATCAGGATTATCAACTAAGACAAAGGAAACTAACCCCATTTGATTATCCTGCTTCATAATCTCATTTAATTTAGCCCGACTATCGTTATTTAACTTGCTAATAAAATCATATGCTCCATATATGATACACATAAATTTCTTTTGAATATCTATAACTTTAACATCATATTTATTCTCTTCATATATTTTATATACTTGTTCTATGTAATTAGCTAATTGTAAAACAATATTATCATAATCGCGATTAAGTACTCTACCTTCCAAATTACTGTTAACAATTGCTTGTTCAGTTGTATTAACAAATAATATTTCGTAACTTTTCGTATAACTAACTTGATCTATTAAAGCATAAATAAAACTTAAAGTATTTTCTAGCTCATATGAACTAACCAAAGTAATAGCGTTTTTCTTCAAATTAAACTTTTCCATTAAAAGTGTATCTTTATTTACTCCGATAACTACTCTAGCATCATTAGTAAGATCATCTTTAACATATTGGAAATCAACATTTTCTGGTAAAACCGGAATTTTCTTAAGTTTATATGTTGATTGAGACTTCATCGTTTTACATTTATCAACGATATAACTTGTAACATCATCTAAATCGGTAACATAAGCGGTTTGAAATTCATAAATATTACCTTTTCTAAACAAACCTCGACCCTTAAACTTCGCCGGTACTCTTCCCCTTACATTACCTAAAATATTCATATAATCCATCTCACTATTTTGCTGTAAAGCATAAACTAAAGCAAAATTTTGTCTAGTTCTAAGTCTTATACTATTATCATTACTTGCTGTAATTACAAAAAATATACCATACTTAAACGCTTCCCTAGAAAGTTGATTTAATTCTTCCACACTCTCTTCATAGTTTTCCATAAAAGATTCAAAATTATTAATAATAACTACATAATTAGGTAAAACTCCCGCTTTACTTTTAATATAATTATTATAATTTCCCCCATAATTAGCAAATAATTTCTTTCTTTTAATCAATTCTTCATTAAGCATTTTAAATAAATTAACCACTTTATCTTGCTCACTTACAAAAGCAATATCGGCAACAAGAGGTGAAGATCTAAACATAGAAAGTGTTTCGGCCCCGAAATCCAAAATATAAAAATTAACCTCAGACGCATCATAAGAAACCATGCACGAATAAATAAGGGAAATTAAAAAGTTTTCTTTACCGGAACCAGTAATTCCATAAATAATTGCATTTCCTAGTTTGCTAAAAGGAACATGTAAAGCATACTGATCTTGATTTTCCGGATCATCATACTCTCCAATAATAGGATTTAAATAGTACGGTGTTTTTACAAAATGATATTTTTCTTTTAAAGCATCAATATAAATCTTACTAGGTATTTTATCAAGCCATAGCCTTCTAATACTTATCTTCTCTTCTAAAGCAACATTACTTAAATACCGCACAATATTAGGCAACTCTTCCCCTTCCGCCTGTATTTTTGGGCCATTATCCACATCTTTACTAGAAATTACAAAACCAATATTATTAATAATATTTACTGATGTATCCATTTCCTTTTTAAATGTAGCACTGGGAAAGTAATTACCTCCCGCCCAGGCTGATTGACCTAAAGTATATACCTCATCAAAGCCAACTTGTAAATAAAATCTTCCTACTTTTTTTAAATAAGCTGCATCCGGTTTTTTCAATACTTCATTTGAATCAGCAGTATCCTGAACTTTCAGGCAAACTCTAAACCGGGTATTTGACCAAATTTGAGGATCTACCACCCCTCCTGGTTTTTGGGTAGCCAAAATAAGATGGATTCCCAGTGATCTACCAACTCGAGCTGCCGAAATAAGCTTATCCATAAACTCGGGTTGTTGTTCTTTCAACTCGGCAAACTCATCACTAATAATAAACAGATGAGAAATAGGCTCTTTACCTAAAAGTTTACCTTCTCGCCACAACTTTTGATATTTATAAATATCAATAGTACTTTCATTAGTTATTTTTTTAGCTTCATTAAACTCTCTTTGTCTTCTTTTAATTTCGCTTTCAATTGAAGCTAAAGACCGATTAAGTTCATTTCCATCCAAGTTAGTAATAGTTCCCGCTAAATGTGGTAAACGATATTTATCATTGCTAAAAGCTCCCGCTAAACTTCCCCCTTTATAATCAATTAAAATAATTTGAACTTCATAAGGATGATAATTAATCGCTAAGGATAAAATATAAGTTATAATAAACTCTGATTTTCCAGAACCTGTTGTACCAGCGATTAAACCATGAGGGCCATGATACTTTTCATGCAAATCAAGATTAATAATCTCTTGACTTTTCCCAATGCCTACTGGAGCTTGCAAAGATAAAATTGGATTACTTTTTTTCCATCTATCCCGGGCATTTAATTGTTCTACCTTGCCCACTTGATACATTTCTAAAAACTGATAAGTATCCGGCAAACTAGCTTCCGCTTCGTTCTTAATATCGATTGGTATATTAGCTAGTTCACGAGCACAATTATAAATATCTTCTATGGAAGAAAAATCAATTTTAAATTTTTGAACATATTCATTAATAATACTACTAAAAATAGCACATTCTTCTTTACTAGCATTAATAAAATTTTTACATTCATTGGGTAAGTTAGATACTTTATCCACTAACATTATAAAACTAAAACCCAAATTTTGTTCTTGATCCATTATTGCTTTTATAAAATCATAATTATCAATTGATTTAATTGAATCTGTAATTATAACATAATGGGGACTAAAACGATTTTGTTCTCTTTGGCTTTTTCGTTCATTAAATATTTTTTCTAAAATATAAATAATCTCTCTATAATCATCATTTGATGACCCAAAAAAGCGAAAAGATCTATCATTTGACCAACTATGTGGTATCGTCTTAGCATAATCCCAATCCCGTTCATGATCTTTGGATGTAAAAATAACTATTTTAACTTCATCATAACTGTACAAACACATAAGTTGCAATATTACCCGATCAATAAAATCTTTAGTTACCACAGCATTTCCGACAATACCGGTTATTATATTTAAAAAAAACGAATAAGTAATTGGTACACTTCGAATAATCCGATCTTTCTTTCCTAAATCATAAGCAAGATCCAAAAGATTATCCTCACTCAAAGAAAAGTGTTCTTCGGGATATTTTATTTCCACTTGCATTGGTACATCGCCAATACCTACCGGTAACGTTAAAAAATCTTCATCAGTAATTCTTCTTTGCCATAATTTAACGCTATGAGACTTAATTATATCTATACATTCCGAAACAGTAAAATAATTCCCCTTTAAAGCTGCTTTTTGTTCTTCCAAAGCTTTAGCTATTTCTCTTTCTTTTTTAGCTAAATAATCTTTATATAAGTTTTGTCTTTTCTTCTCATACATCTTATCAGCAAATCTTTGATAAGCTTTCGTAATTAGTGGCCAAAGTAAACAACTTGCCAGCATTACCCCACTCATTACTATCGAAGTTATCGAAGAACTAACAGTAGCTTCTCCTCTACTTATGGAATTAAATGTTGATAAAAGCATAACTACTGACATCATTGCCATCGTAACCATTGGTCCTACCGTTAAAATGGCAGGCGTTTTATCCGGTTCTTTTTTCGTCGGCGGATTATCAAGTTTAACTTGAAAAGGCTTAATCGTTTTATAAAAATAAGGCGTCCGATAAAAATAATCCCCACTATTATAAATTGAATCATCACTTAATTCCGCATAATCTTCCACATAATTATCTTTAATCGGCGTAATACTAGCATAAAAAGTACTATCAGCGATCAAATTATTAGGATTATTAACTAGCAAATAATCTTTGTCATTTTTCTTCATCAAAATAATTTTTAGCCCAAACATGAAGATAACATCTCCATATTCCAACCGCTTCTTACTTCTAACTCTCTTTTGATTTATATATACTGAAGCTAATTTATCATTAACTACCAAATAATAATAATTATCTTCTTTAACTATGGCAAAAGCGTTTTTTACAACTCCCCCAAGTTTATAACAAATATTACTAAGCCCATCACTTCCTACTATAATAGGTTTACTAAAATCGGTATTATATTCTTTAAAAGAAGTATCATAAACTTGCGAACAATAAATATAATATTTTTCATTTTTATAATTATTTTTAAATAAATAAAAGCATTCTTCCTTTAATATAGCATAATCTACTCTATTATCTTTATTATCGACAACAAAAGCATCATTATTACTAACTAACTTCCAACCCTCACTACTAGCTTCAATATTAATAAGATTGATTCTTCTTCCATTCTCAAAATCTGTAATCCAATAATTACCACTAATATCTTTGGGCAAAATAACAATATCTAATCTATTTTGTTTAATAATTGTTAATTGCATACACTCACCTACTTAATATAATATCAATTTAGAGCCATTTTTAATTGTACTGTGTCTAACAAACTGCTGATTATCTATTTTATTCCCACTAACTTTATCATATAAATACTTACCCCCATCATCTATAAAAGCCTCATTAATATCCTGAACCATTTTTATAATTAAATTTTTAACCGTACCTACCCTTTTATTTACCGGAATATAAATGTCATACTCTTCCTCAATTAAAGGGATATAAACCATTACTAGTATTTTATTATTCATATTAATCACCCCTTAAAAAAAGTACAATTAAAATATCACACTACCCTCTATAATATCTTAATTATACCATACAATTAGCAAAAATTAAATGCTTTTTAAATCTTATTCAAGAACATATCCTGCTCTATAAGCTTCCATAAATAAATCGACATCATCATTCGTATAAACCGCATGGTTTTCATAATATTCACTCATATCTGTTATTGTATATTTATCACTATCAAAAGAAACAGCACTAATACGCACTCCATCAGCTCCCCCCGCTGCTTCCGCTGCATAATATACTTCTACATTCTCATCCACGCCAACTATAAATAAAACATGGCCTGAATTGCTTAAAAGATCTCCTGGTTGGCCCACATAAGAAGAGCCAAGTTCATATTGTGCCCCCAGCATACCTTGTCCTGTCGCATCCGTTATATGATCATCATCAAAACCGGCATTATGCAAAACCCATGAAACAAAACCTGAACAATCCGGTCCATAATTAGTATAAGTAACATCACCATTTTGCGTCTCAACAATACTCGTTCCCCAATTGGCATCTACCCCATAAAAAGTATTAGGATAACGATTAAGATTTTCTCCTGTCTCATTTGATATCGCGAGCCATACACTCGGCGCATGTTGTCCGCCAAATAAATAAGGTAACCTAATATCATATTGATCATATAAATCCCAAACTAATGATAAAGCTGCTGCCACCGCTGCATCTCTCGTTCCTACCCCTGCCTCTATAATATTACTTAAAATATGCTCATTAAAATCTTCAATACTTATTCCCTTCATATTTAAAGCATTTTTTAAACTAGTTGTTAATATATTTTGTGATCCTGTCGAAGTAATTATATATATATCTCTTTTAGACTTTATTAACTTGCTGGCAAAAAAACTTGATACTTTATTATTAGTTAAAAAAGCCTTACCATCAGTTAATAAATTAACTCTTATAATAGTTGAATTTATTCCTCTTAATGCTTCACTAACTAAACTTGATTTAATCGATCCCGTCCCATAAGTTGCCTTATTTTCTAAGCCTTCCACTTCATTAATATAGTCTTTAAGTAAATTATTAACATTTAAAATATTTTCCTGAATTTGGACATAAGAATTTTGTAGATCATTTAAAAACCTCGTCAATTCTTGACTTGTCCCATATCCTGAATTAAAAATAACTGCTTTATCTTTAAAGCTATGAGCGCATCGCTTTAGCTCTCCACTAGCTTCCATCAAGGTTGATAAATTAGCAATTACCCGATCCATCACATCATCTCCTTGTTAATAAAGTTTTACCCTACTTTCAAATAATTATCAATTATACTTTCATATTTAATCATTAACTCACTATTAGCATTTATTTGATTAACCACACCTGCATTCACCTTTTTAGTCCTCGTTACCTTACCATCTTCTCCTAAAGACTCTTCATAACTATATCTTCGTGTTTCTAACTCTCTATTTGTCTTTTCAAGCTCTTGATATTTCCCAATATATATCGCGGCATTTTCAAGATTATTAAGCTTTTTTTTAATCGTTGCAATACTCCCAAGTATTGCTAAAGATGTCTCTATATTACTCAAAGAAGTTCCTAATTCATTCGCAACTTTAGCTTCTAATATACTTTTATTATTTATATAACTTATCACATCATATAAAGAGAGTTGCTCTAACTCTGCCAAAGCTGATGTTGCCGCCGCCTTTAAATTACTATAAGCAACATTTGAATATTTTCCCATTTCTAATCACCTGTTATGGCCTTACCCAAATTCATATCAGCAATATAATAATTATTAATAACATTACTTAAATAATTAACAATATCATCAAAATATCCTTCAATTGTATTAAAAGTATCAGTTAAAAATTTAACTTCATTTAAATAATAACCTCTTGTAGGGGCATCCCAATTACTCGATTTTAATATTACCCCATTACAAGTTTCCACATCTGAAAATACATTTTTAAGGCATTTAAACGCTTCATCTAACAAAACTAAATAACTAGCCAAAGCATCATAATCACATTTCATCATTTCCACCTCACTTTAAATTGATCTTCTTCGATCCATATTCACTATCAAGCAAAGCTACTGCCCCACTATAAGAATCAATAAAAGCACTATAGCTTTCCATTGATTCTCCCACCTTTTTTAAATCTTGTATAAACACTTCCATTTTTTCGGCAAACTGATTATAATCGGCTCCCCTCCAAATATTAGCCATTTCTCTAACTGTTGCCTCAATTAAAGCAACATAAGAATAATAACTATCTATATACTCTTTTTGATTGGATGTTTGACTCTTTAAGTTATTCGGATTTACTAAAACATACATTTTCATCAACCTTTCATAAATAGATCTTAATTATTTAATTAAAACCTATTTATAAAAATCACTATCAAGTGATATTTATAATTATCGGCCTGTATCAGCCATTTGCGCTGCTTCTGCGGCACCACTAATGTTATTAATACAAACCTGTAATCCTTCTAAAACGGCTTTCATATTATTTTCTAACGTTGCTAATAAAGATTCTTTTGATGATTCAGCAGCATTTCCATCCCATATTGCCGAACCATTATTAAGTTCATTAATTTTACTATTTAATCCTGTTTTAACACCTTCTAATTCTTGAACAATCGAATTTAAGGCTGAACCAATACTAATAATTGTCGCATAATCATAGCGCACAACTTCTTTATTAATATTTTCTGCAGACAAAGCTGATATTTGTTCATAGCTTAAAGAGCCAAACTTACTTGCTACGTTTGTATCCACCCCCAAATTGGCAATTTCTAATTGAGCAACACTAGCATTAATAGAATTCATTGCTCCTTCAAATGCTTCTCCAAAAGAATTAATAAATTTTATCATCGCTTGATGTGTTTCCATAAAGTTCTGATAATTTTTTGCAGCAGCAGCTCCCGTCCAAACATTAGGTTGCACTAATTTTTCAATTTGTTCACTAAATCTCCTTGAACAAGAACTAACACTCTCACTCCCCCCATTTAAATAATTAACAACGCTATTAGCCCAAGCTTTTACAGCTTCAGGATTATAAGCAAATACGGCCATAATCTACCTTTCCTTTCCCATAAGTACACCTGTACTATTAAAATAATTATAGCATTATCTTAAGATTGCTGTCAATTATGTATGTAAAAAAAATGTAAAAAGCAACCCTTTTTAACCAAGTAAAAAAGCATGCCCCAACGCATACTTTAAACCTAATCTGTAAATCCTCTTACTCCGATAATCGTGTATCTTTTCACAACTTCATAACTTAAAGATCCCTCATCAATTGTATAAACTCTTTCTTCTAATTCCCCATAATCGGTAATTTCTTCTTCCTCATCTGTATTTTCTAAAACTTCCTTTAATACTGGAACCAAATAATAAATCTGCTCATCTTCTATCTTAACATTAATATGGCAATTGGTTGGGGATGCACAAGCATTAAAAGTATCCGTATACCAAGGGTATTCATCACCTTTCAAAGCATAAGATGTATAAGTTGACATAATACTCATTCCTTCGGAAGTGCTACCAGTATAATCGACTAAATCATTACTTACAAACTCTAGGTTTTCATTTAAAATGTATAATTTATCTTCTTCTCCCGCTCCATCATCATAAATATTAGTATGAATCATTAAATAGCTTTCTCCATCAACCCCTCTAATAAAGGCAAAATTATCTTCATTAAAACTACTAGCAATCATATTTTCATCAAAACCGGAGGCAACTTTATCATATTCTTCATAATAAGCATAAAGGGTGGCCCCATTATATTCTCCCGTAAGGGACTGCTCTTTTAAAGATGTATTATCACGGTATAAAAACGCAACTTCAAGTGTTTTTTCTAAACCATTAATAACGATATCATAAGTCTGAACAAAAGAACCCTCTATTTCTTCAGTCTTAACTAAAGTAACTGTATTATCTTCACTCGCTTCCACAACTCCTTCATTAAGTTCTACATTATTATGTTCACTCTCTTCTCTTTCTATCTCAAAATCATGACTAGCCACATAATAAATTCCATAGCCAATAACTCCCAAAGATATCAAAATAATTACTATAACTAATACTTTCTTCATATTTTACCTCTATTCTATTTAAACACATCTATCCCCTTATTTCAATACCAATTATTTCTATTTTAAAAGAAAAAGCATACCGAAGTATACTTAATATCCATAAGGACCAGGAACATATCCCCCATAAGAATAATAAGAATATGGGGCAGGATAAGGTGGCCTAGCTCCATAACCAGGATATTGAGGCGCAACATTATAAATTGGTCTTGGTCTAGTTAAACCTACCGCTGCCCCGCCCACTAAAGCTCCAGTTAAAAACGGAAAAAAGAAAAAACGATCGCCACTATTAGGCCTAGGTACTCTCATTCCAGGAGATGTTGATGGATAAAAATTATTATTCATAAATATCACTCTTTCTAATTTATTATATGTCTTTAAAAAAAAAGAAACAGGTCATGAGCCTAGTTTCCTCCTACCATTCCAAGATAGTAATTTTTCTTTCCTCTTTTGATAATCATAACTTTATTATCTATTGTATCTTTCTTATCAACAACGTAGTCTAAATCAGTAATTTTTTTATTATTAATACTAATTGCTCCAGCCATAGCAAATTCCCGAGCCTCTCTCTTGCTTGACACAATTTTACTATCGACTAGTGCATCAACTATTGTCTTACCTAAAGACACTTCTACCCTGGGAACCCCTTTTAAAGAAGAGATAACTTCATCACTCGTTAACTCAGTAACCCTCTCACTAAATAATAATTCGCTAATTCTTACTGCTTTTTCATATTCCGCATGCCCATGCAAGAAAGTAATAACTTCTTCGGCTAATTTTTTATGAGCAATTCTCCGTTCAGGTTTTTCCTTATGTATGGCCGCAATCTCTTCTATTTCTTCTTTAGATAAAAAAGTTAATTTTTTAAGATAATCAATCACCATTTCATCTTCTGTATTAATAAAAAATTGATACATCTCATAGCTACTTGTTTTATTAATATCAAGCCATATCGCATTTCCTTCACTTTTTCCAAACTTTGTTCCATCCTTCTTCGTAATTAAAGGCATGGTAAACCCATAAGCTTCCTTACCTGTTTTCTTACGAATTAAATCAATACCCGCAGTAATATTTCCCCACTGATCTTGTCCTGCTACTTGCATAATACATCCTTTATTTTGATATAGCCACAAAAAATCAAGTGACTGCATAATCATATAGGAAAACTTGGTATAAGTTATACCAGCATCAAGTCTTCTTTTAATGATATCCTTATCAAGCATATAATTGATACTAAAATATTTACCATAATCTCTTAAATAATCAATAAAGTTTATATCTTTACTCCAATCCCAATTATTGACAATTTCAAAGCCAAAAATTCTTTTTACTTGCTTGGTTAACGCTTCCACATTGTGAGCAACTTCTTCCTTGGTAATCATGGCCCGCTCTGCTGTTGGTTTCGGGTCACCAATCTGTCCAGTTGCCCCGCCAATAAGCAAAATAGGATTATGTCCTGCTCTTTTAAGACGACTAGCAATTAAAAAGGATGAAAAATGTCCAATATGAAGAGAATCTCCTGTTGGATCGGTACCAATATAAAAAGTTACGCCACCTTTATTTAATAACTCTTCTATTTTTGGACTAGATATATCTTTTAAAAGTCCCCGCCATTTTAAATCTTCATATAAATTCATAATTAAACCTCCACAAAATTCCCGTCTTTCATTATAACGGTTTCTCCCCCATTTTGCAATACTGCTTTAATCTCTAAATCGCTTGTTCCGATAAAGAAATCAACATGTTCATGAGACATATTAAGCCCAAGCTCTAACAATTCTTCCTTCGACTTATCAAGTCCATTCTCTATACATTCAGGGAAAGCTTCCCCGATTGCTAAGTGACAACTGGCATTTTCATCAAATAGCGTATTTTTAAATAAAATATTTGTAAGAGATATTGGACTAGTATAATCAACTATAGCTACTTCTCCAAGATAGTGAGATCCCCCGTCTGTTTCGATAATTCCTTTTAATATTTCTTTACCCCTTTTTGCATCATAATTAACAATCTTACCATCCTTAAATTCAAGCCAAAAATCTTCAATAATATTACTATTATGTAAAAGCACTTTAGAGGAATAAACTCGGCCATTTACTCTTAAACGATCCGGCGAAGTAAAGACTTCTTCCGTCGGCATATTAACAATATTTCCTTTACCACTACCTTCATCGGCACTGCAAAATAAGTATCCTCGAGGAAGACCAATACTCACATTTGTCCCAAAAGAGTTTCGATAAACTAAATGATCAATTTTTAAGTTATTTAAATACTCAGCTCTTCTTTTAAGCATGTTAAGTTTTTGCTCCCAAGCAACAATAGGATCATCCTCCCGAATCAAGCAAATATCAAACACAACGTTCCAAAGCTTATCTTCGTCTTCTAATCCAAATAGATCTTTAGCCCAAATCTTATTTGGTACCGCTGAAATATTCCATTTAATTTTTCCTTTTAATTGATATTCTTTATATTCGCTTATACTCTTCATTTGATAACGCGCTACTTTACTCAAAAGTTCCGCATTAACATCCTCATAAAACCCTGGCAAAGTTGATGATAAACTTAAAAAAGCATAACCATCACGCGCCATTTTATTATACATTGTCCGATCCATCAAAGGATCACTAATTATTTCTTCGTAAGACTTAGTTAAATAAAGTTCTTTTTGTTTAAAAGGATCATTAATTAAAGTTTTAATATCTCTAATTCCCAATTTCTTTGCTTCCTCAATTATGATCTTTATAAAATCCTCTATTAAATTATAGCCAATAATAAAAAGTTTATCTCCTTCTTGTAATTTTAAACAACCTTCAATTAAAAATTTGGCATATTTCCTTTTTAGTTCATCCATCTTTCCTTCTACCCTTCTTTCTAACAATAAAAAGTTCACAAACAAAGGACGAATTATCAATTAAACTCCCCTTATTTATGAACTACTTCATGCTCTTTAAATCTCTAACGCGATAAACCGTTATAGCTCCAAAGTTATTCCAACCCCCAATTATTTCCAAAAACTATCTACTATTTCATAATTTTTATATTTAGAACTATTACTTGCTTTATCCGTAACACAATCATTTAAATCGGTATATTTTACATCAAAATAGAATGGTACAAAATATATTTTACTACCTATATTACTAGCGTAATAAGCGTTTACGTTATTATAATTTTTAACCCTTATTGATAATTTTGCATACCAATCACCATTACTATAATAAGGACTACCTACACTAGGAATAAAATTACTAGCTTTTAACGAATAATTTTGTAACATATACCCTGAATTAATAGCTACGTTACTTCCCAAGTCATCTCCAATCATAAATATACCTTTATCCGAAGATTCACTATAAGCCTTATTATACATTCCTATACTCGTTAAATGCCCAACATTCGTCACTTGCAAATTACTAACATTTTCTAAATTATAAAACTTAACTAGCCATGAAGAATTCCACTCTGATTGATCACCTGCTACATAACTAATAGAATAATATGTATCTGTTTTAACTTTACAATACTCATTATATAAAATTTCTTCTTTTTCCCATTTAGCTATTAAAGTAATATCTTTATATATTTTCGTATCAAAATCAAATAACTCACCATCTAAATACCAACCCAAAAATTTATAGCCATCTCTTGTCGGATCTTTTGGTTCATAAGCTTTATTTCCTTCTTTTACTGCTTGATCATCGACTTTACTTCCTCCCTTAGAATCAAACTTAACTTGATAAACATTTGTACAAGTATCATTTTCCTTCCATTTAGCATATAAAGTCATATCATTTGTAACGGGATCCCCAAAATCATATTTATGAGTTAAAGCTGCATCTGTATACCACCCGACAAAATCATAACACTCTCGCGTTGGATCTTTTGGTCTTGTAGCTTTATCTCCTTCCCTAACTTCTTCACTTTCGACATAACTACCGCCATTACTTTCATAATCAACTATATAATTTTTACTTTCCTTTTGCCATTTAGCCACCAACGTTATTTTCCTTGTCACTGGCGTTTTAAAATCATATTTCTCGCCATTTAAATACCAACCCAAAAATTCGTAACCATCGCGATAAGTAGATGCATAACTAGCTACAGATCCATGCTTAACTATTTGCGTTCTAACACTACTACCTCCATTACTATCAAATACAACGGAATGATAAACATTAGCCAAGCAATCATCCCGGCAATCAAGAGCGCTAACGCAACAATTATTTATATAATTTATATTAACATTAGTCGTTTGTGTAACACTAACTGGTTTACTACTACTACTATTACTATTATAAGTAGGTTTTATCGAACTACTTCCACTATCCGCATTATTATTGCTACTACCCGAAGAATTAGTTGAATTATTATTACTACTACTATTATCAACTGCATTATCTGCATTATCTATTTCGCAATTAGTACATATTACTTCATTTGAAATAGTTGTAATAATATAATCTGATTGATTATTACAACTCAAAAAGACACTCATTTCATATTCATTATCAAGTGTTTTAGTGGCTTCTATATAACTATTAGCTACATTACAAGTGTTTCCCTCTTCGTCATAAAAATCCACGATCAAGTTACGAGCCAACATTTCATCAAGTGTTATTCTTTTACTATCGCCTATTTCTTCCGGCAAATTACTTCCTTGAAAATATTCAAAACCCGCTTCTTTCATCAACGTCATATTATTTATATAAGTTTGTTGGGTTAATAGCGTCTTATCATCTTTTCTTGGATACACCAAACAAATAATCACCACAACAACTGCTATTAGTGCTGTAATACCAACAATTTTTAGCCAACTAATCTGATATTCTTTTTCCAATTTTACCACCCTTACTTCCTATATGCTTAGTATATCTTTAATATGCCAAAAAGTCAAGAAAAACAAGAAAAAAACTGCTATTAATTAATAACAGTTTCCGCCTTATTTTTTCTTAGATACTTTTTTTGGTTCTTCTTCCTTTAATTTAGCACTAACGGCATCTATTGCTTTAATGGTCGAAGCTTTTACTTCTCTTGCTGCTGCCTCAATTACAGGTGTTCCTTTTTTAACCGCATATTGCACTAACTCATCAGCTTTTTTCTTAATTTTTCTAGCTTGTTCCTTAATGGCTAAAGCTGCTGTTTCTTTATCTAAATTTTTTAAATCTTCTTTAATTTCTTTTACTTTTGCCTCAATATTTTGTTTAACTTCTTCCACATCAATATTCTTAGCTTTCTCTATTAAATCATCCATCTTCTTTTTAAGATCAGCTCTTGTTTCTTTACCACTTTTAGGAGCAAACAAAATTCCTAAACCAACCCCTATTCCTGCACCTAACAAAAACTTACCTAAGCCGTTTCCGCTTTTCTTACTCATTTTCCTTATCCTCCTCTTTATTCTTTTTCTTCTTAAAAAACAATCTTGATGCTAATGCTGATACTCCGTCAATCACTTTATCAGTAATTGCCACTAACTTATCCGTTGTAAAATCCACAATTTGAAATAAACTGTTTAATGATTCTACCTTTTCATTAACATCATCTACCACTTTTTCCACCTTGTTAATTGTAATAATTGACTTTATCCCTAATATTATACCAATTATTAAAATAATTATTAATAAAACATATATAATTATAGGTAAAAATGATAGCCAAAAATCCACTTTTAATCCTCCTCTCTATTCTCATACATTGAATCGATTAAATCAAACAAATCGTTTTCCAAAGTATCATCTTCCAAATTCTCCTGATGTTTTTTTATTTCTTCTTTCTTATCATTTTCTTCCTCTAATTCCTCTAAGTCTTCAATACTTGAAAATGTCTCGAATTCTTCATCAGTCGTCTTTTTTATATCTATAACTTCATCACTGCTATCTTTTAATAATTCATCTATTGTTCTTGCTTTTTCTAGTTTTTCTTCCAACTCTTTATCTTGCAAAACCTCTTCCTTAACAACTTCTTCTAAAGAGCCAAAAGCTTTTTTCCTTACAACATCAACATCTAATGACCGTGATAATGTCATCTCCGTCCTTGTTGTAATCTCATCAGGAGTATAATTTTTATCCAAAATTCCATAAACCGGACTAATAATAGGTGAAGGTTTAAACTTTTTAACTTCCTTAGGTTCTTCACTTTTTTTATAATCTTTCCGATAATCGATTTTTTCCACCTTTTTTCTTTCATGTTCAATTATATTAGTACTTCTTTTCTTAGGAACAAAACTGTCAAATTCTTCTTCATCAAAAGCTGGAAAATTAAATGTTTTCTCACTTTTAAATATCTCTCTTTCACTCACCGTTTGGCGATCATTAAAATCATCAATCTTAACTTCTTCTTTTTTAGCCGCACTAAAATCATGAACACTTTGATAGTTATTTACCTTAACCTCTTCTTTTCTAGGCACATCCCTATTTTCTTGAACAACTTCTACCTTTTTTTCTTTTTTCTCAATAACGGGAATTTCTACCTCTTCTTCTTCAAATAAAATATTTTTAAGCTTACTTACTAAACCCATAATTTTCACCTTCCTAATTTATATAATCTGGATCTCTAATTTCATCAATATTTTCTACTTCATCCGTAAATTGTAAATAATTATCACTACCTATAATCTCGAAAATATCATAGGCTTCTTCATTTGAAAGAAAAACATCATCACCTAGATAATTAGCAATTACACTATCATTATACGTAACACTAGTTAATATGCTCATAGCATATGCCACTACCATATTTATATCTTCCTCATATGCTATTACTTCTATTTTAGCATAATTATACATAATTTCAATTAAATATTGATCATTTTCATAATTATTAATTTCAATATACCCTTTTTTATTTTGACTAGATAGACTAGCCGAATAATATGCCCGAGAATTTACTGTATATTGAAAATCAATATTACTATTATAACTTACTATATCCACATATAAATAATATAAATATTTTTGATCACTTATAATTTCATTAAAATCCGCATTTGCTTTAATAGCTAGTCCTCTTGGTAAATAATAGCGATATCCCGTTCGATTAACATTACTAATATCAACCAAACTATCTATTGCCTCACTTAAAACCGTATCAAGACTACTATTATCAATCGTCTGACAGCCTACCGTTAACAACAGGCATGCTCCTAGCAGGAATAATTTTTTCATCTACTTCCTCCTACAATTCATAATTATAAACAAAATTATAGCAAAAATCAATCTAAAATGCGGAAAAAGAAAAGAGAAGAATTACAAATACTGTTTAAATTCCTCTCTATTGTGTTCCTCGGTTGCCAAAAGTCTATGAGCAAGTTTCAATATTTCTTTATCATCACCTTCATATTGATTAAGTTCCGCTTTAATTTCCAATACTCCTTTTTGGTTTCCTTCCATCATCAGTTTAGCAATTTCCTTATCCGTTTTATTCATTGTCATAACACTAGCCATTGCTTTACTACTAATTTCTTTTAACTTGCTAATTTCCTCTTCTTTTGCACCATACTTAAGTAATATATCTTTAGCATCCCTTAAAAATTGTTCATATTCTTCTCTTTGCTCTCCAATTAATTTAGAAAGTTTTTCATCACTAACCTTTTTAATTACTATATCAATACCAATAAGTCCCATCTGAGCATTTTGATAAATTAAATTTAAAAATTTAATATTCGTATTTTGCTGTTCTTTCATAAAAATCACCCATTATTATTATGAGTGATCTTATTTATAATATACTAAAATTAATTTATTTTTCTACACTTCTTGGACAACGGCAATAATCATAGGTTTACATTCGGTCTCTTCATACAAATATTTAGATAATTCATCCCTTATCTCCATTTTTATTTTATTAAAATCAACATAATTAGGAGTTGTATTTCTCTCAATTATCGCTTCGCTAATTTTTTTTATCTCCCGAATCATTTCCGCTGAATCTTTAACATAAATAAATCCTCTTGTTGTCACTTCCGGTCCTACAAGTAATACTTTATCTTGCCGAGAAATCGTTGCACTAATTAACACAATTCCGTTTTCACTTAACATTTCTCGATCTTTAATCACAAGTTCACCTATATCATCACTAGATTTACCATCAATTAAAGCATCACCTACTTTAATTTTTTCGTGTTTATCAACTAGTTCACCATCAACAAAGTTAATTACTTCCCCATTTTGTTTTAAAATAATATTTTCTCTTGGTATTCCTAAAGAAAAACCAAGATCCGCATTTCCTACCATATATCTATACTCACCCTTAACTGGCATATAGTACTTTGGCTTTACCAGTTTAATCATTTGCATTAAATCTTCACTCGAAGCATGATGAAGAATTGTTTTATCGGTGGGAATATTTACAATTTCGCAACCTTTTTCTGATAAATCATTTTCCAAACGCACTAAAACCTTTTCATTACTATCATATCTTGGTTCCGCAAAAACAATTGTATCATCACTTTTAAGCTTGATAAACTTATCATAACCGTTAAGAATCTTAGACATTGCCGCATAAGGACTAGCTTTATCATCACATATTAGTAAGATAGCATTATTATCATTTATATTGGTTAAATCCCCAAGTGTTTCCTGTTCCACCGTTAAATATCCTTCTTTTAAGCCAAAATTAATAACATTTTGTAGCTTTTTACCCATTACCACAATTTTCCGATGAGTATTTTTTGAAGCTTCAAATATTTCTTCGATCGTATATAAATGGGTTGGTAAAACCATAAACATGACTCTAGCTGGGGCATTTTTAATAGCTTTGCTAAAGACATCAATCAACTTATGATTAGGAGAAGTATGACCTATATTTTCACTAAATACTGATTCACTAAGTAAGCAAAGAACTCCTTGTTTACCAACATAAGCAATTTTCCCCAAATCCATATCATATGCTCCCATCATCGCCGGATCAAAAATAAAATCACCTGTATAACATATAGCCCCATCTTTGGTATTGACAACATACATAACCGCATCCGGGGCACTATGCGAAACGCTTATTGGAAAAATACTAACATGGCCAAAATTTATTTTCTTATGAGCTTTAATCTCTATAATATTATTTTCCCTAACCCCCTGTTCCATTAACACATACTTACTAAATTTTGTTGCATAAACTTTTATTCCTGGAATTTGGGATAATAAATCACTAGTACCACCCATATTTTCTAAATGTCCGTGCGTAATAAATAATCCTTTTATTCTCTTTTTATTTTTAATTAAATAAGAGTAATCAGGGATAATATAATCAATCCCAAGCATATTTCCACTCGCATATTTAAGACCACAATCAAAGATAAAAATATCTTTATCAATTTCTATAACATACATATTTTTACCATTTTCATCTAATCCACCCAAACTAAAAATCTTTATTTTACTCAAAATAATCAACTCCGTTTCTAAAAAAGGTAAATAAAAAAGTTTTAAGGCAAAAACATTATACCAAAAAACTTTAACGATTGCAAGAATTTAACTCCAACCCCCTATATCCATCATTATTCCAAGTTAAATTCCTCACTAATTAACTCACTCAAATAAACAATTTCATAATTTTTAAACTTAATTTCTTTTAGTAGCAACTTCACATCATTTAAACGAGCCCCACCTGTAATTAAAATAATAACCCCACTATCGAGTCCATTTTTTACATCAATATAGTTTGTCTTATTTAAAGTAAGCGTTGGTTCTACTAAATAATTATTATTTTTTAAACAAAGATCATAATTATCCTTATTAACAACACAAATATACTTATTTTCTTTATTAAGATTAAGCGTATTTTCTAAAGAATTAAACCCTTTCACTTCATCATTAATTACCTCAAAATAACTTTTAGCTTCATATGTACTTGCCTTAACAAGCATACTTGCTTTATACTGATTTGTCTTTAAATAATCACTAACCTCATTATTTTCCTCCAAAATAAAACTAACTTGTTTTAGCTGCTTATTTCCTCTTTTAATAATTTTATCCTTATTATCTTCTAATGATATTTCCGGTTTTACTTGTTCATAGACTAAATAATATTCGTTAAAAGCTTCCACCTCTTGCATTTGATAAAAAGAATCTCTAGCATTAACCGCTAGACCATTAATTCCCGGTATGATATAATCACCTAGAATTAAAGCATCCACTGCCACAACTTCATAATTTTCTTTTTCCTTCTCAATACTTTGCATCAAAGGATTTTTATTTAAAACAATTAAAGCTATTTTCTCGGTATAATAAAAACTAAAAACCATTATTGCTACCAAACCTAAATATTGGTAATATTTCTTCAACACGCATCACCTATCAGAATTATATGCTAAAAAAAATTAAGCATGAAAAAAGCTAAATTAATTTTTAGCCAATTTCTTTTTTTACCAATTCTGCTCCTCTTTTAGGATCTTGCATCAAAATATCATAGACTAACTTATTCTTTTTAAGCTCTTCAATAAAAATAACTTCTTCTCTTGTCAAAATAGCAAATTCTACAAAGTTATCTTTATCAACCGTTTTAACTAAATAATCAGCCCCTAATAAGTAATCTGCACTAACCCCAAAAACATGGATCATCTCAATGATTGCTTCCAAGGTCGGATTTCGTGTTTCTTTTTCATAACAGCATATAGCCGATTTGCCAACCCCAATTAATTCTCCTAACTCTGTTTGTGTTAAACCTTTTTGTTTCCTAACCTCTCTTAATCTGTTTCCGTTTAACATTTGCTTCACCCTCGCTCTCGAAAGAATTATACCTGCTTAGAACATATAATTGTAATTTATTCACCTATGGTAAAAATTACCAATTATTTTTTACAAATAATAAATAAAATTCACCACTTTTGCTTTCCATCTCTCTTTTGAAATAAAAATTATTATACTACACATTTTTTTGTTTGTTTAGTGTTGTTTTTTTTTCATTTTTTTGTTACAATGATAATAATTGGAGGGTATAAAAATGAATGAGCATAATCCATTAAATAAAGAACAATCTTATCGCATCGATGATTCTTCACATCTAAGTATACTTAAGAAGCAAGATGATCCAAATCCCCCTAAAAACGAAAATAATGATACCAAACTTTTTAACCGCAACGACTTTATTTTTCGGCAATACTTGGAGTTTTACCCTAATCTTGCTAATTTAAGTTGTAAAGATGGTATTTTATCTTTAAAAGAAAATGGCGAAATTATTGCTAGTGAATCTCTAACTTTTGATTTACGTACCCTACCAGGTGAAGCTAGAAATGTTGATGCCCAAACCTTCATGGAAATAATTAAAATAAATAAAAGTTGTGATAATCTTAATGATTTTATTAAATTATTAAATCAAAATGCCTTTAATAATTTTACAATTGATAAAGAAAGTTTGGATAATAAAGTAACCAATTATATGAACCTTTATTTTAGTATCAAAGATTCTTTCCATTATTTAACCGAAGATAACAAAATTTTAATAGGTACCCTAGAAACCCTAATAGCAACCCTCCCTAAAGAAACACTCCTAGGATCCATGGTAAATCAAAAATTAGATGAATACTTTGAAATAACAAAACAAATTGGGGATTCTAAAGGCAAAGACATGGTTTTAGAACTAAAAAGCAAAAATGTTCCAACTTTAATTGAAGAAGATGTCCCAGCTAGGTCTTCCAAAGCTGCTTTTGTTAACATAGCCATTATAATTTATGGCGTATTAAACATCGGCTTTATTTTAGCTATTGCCCTATTGAAGTAGAAAATACTTCAATTTTTTTATGAATTATGCTATAATACTAGTACGCGGGGTAGTCATGGCATCGACATATATTACTACATATGACGGCAAGTGGTTAGGCGCCTTAAGTCTAAAATTAAAATTAAATGACAAGAATGAAAGTTCTTTTGCTCCAAATGCTTATGCATTTGCCTAGTTAATAACGTAGGAGTAGCAAGCTTCTCTTAACTTTTCTTATAGGGTTATGAGGGGTTCATAAATATAAGATATACTTATTTACATGTTTAGGATAAATAAGCGAATATATACTAAACTTGAAGTTATAATAGGTTAGTCTTGAGCCAGTTATAACTTGACAATAAAATCAAGCTAAACTTGTAGATGTTATATGATAGGATATATTGGACAGGAGTTCGATTCTCCTCTACTCCACCAATTTAGATATTTAGCCTCATAAAGGCTTTTTTTAATATTAATTTTATGATAAAATGAACTCGAGGTGTAACTATGAAAAGAAAAACGGCCATTGTTTTAAAAGATTCTGAAATATTAGAGGCTATTGAAAGTATTATTAAAAAAAATTATCCTATTATAACTACTCATCCTAAAACCTTTTCCCATCCTCTTCCTGCCTTAGAAATTCATCTTAATCTCGCTTCTCCCCTCGAAAATAGTCAAATATATTTTTTCACCGGTAATGAAATAGCTAAACGCAAATTAGATGATACTTTTCTTACTAACAACATTATATCCCCTTCATTGATAATCGAGTTAATATCATTTATTTTAGCCCACCAACATATCATTAAAGATTTTCGGCAAGAAAAAGACCAAATAACTATCACTTTTACTGGAAGAATTGATGCTATAAATTTTGGATTTCTTAATTTAACCCTTAATTTTAAACAATTATCTCACCACCAAGAATATTCAAGTCTTTATTTTCAAAAAATATTTTGGCAGTTTCTTGCCGATTTCAAACCCACTCCTACCTTTCAAGCTGAATATTTATCTAGTTTGAGCGAACTAAAAACTCATACATTAAATAATTTAACTTTTGACGAACTAATTACTTTTTTTAAAAATATACCATTTCTAAAATTACAAAAAATAATATATCAAGACGATGCACTATTCTTAAGTTTATATCGTACTTATAATTCAGATCAAAATCCAACTTTAATAAGAACCAAAAATGAACATAAGGAGGACTTGGATGGAAACAATAAATATTAATTTAACTAGATTAGAAGATGCAACTAGTAAATTTAATTCCAACCATTTAAATGAAGAATTAGATAGTTACATCATATCTTGCAGCAATCACTTTATCAAACCTTCTCAAATAGTTCTCGAAGTAAATAATTTACCCCAAGAAGATCAAGCCCAATTTATAAAATTAATTCACAATTATTACCAACATAAAGTCAAAGAATTAAAAAACATTGACAAATACGACGATTATTTTCGCCTTTTCTTTATTCTTTTAGGGGTAATACTTATCATCATATCCGAACAATTTACCTCTTTAATTAGTGAACTATTTTTAATTGCCGGCTGGGTTGTTGTTTGGGAAGTAGTTTACGATCTATTATTTACCAGTAAAAGAAGAAAACGAGATTTAAAAATTGCTAAAAAATTAGCAACTTGCCAAATAAATTTTCTAAATTAATCAAAAAAAAAATTTATATCAAAGAAACTCAATATAAATTTTTTTATCTTCTAAAACCTTCCTGTCTTTCTTCATTTTGATTTAAAAAACTTTGTGAGGCGGGCATATAACCTATTTCTCCTAAATAATTAACTAAATTTTTTGAATACTTTCCCAAATTTCCCGTTTTCATCCTCGATATTTTCCCAGTATTTACATTAATATAGGTTATTGATGCCTCAATATAACAGGTATCATTAATAAATACTTCTTCATACAATTTTTCAAGTAATTTATGATTTCTTCCCAAAAGTCTTATTTTCGCCATTATTAAAGGATTTAAAGACCAAACATCAAAATCACAAGCTTGAAAACGATTAACACTAATAAACCCTTCTAATTTAAGGCTATTGATTCGCTCTTCTAAATTATCAGGAATTTCATGTCCCATATAAAGATAACTTCGCGCATAACTTTTTCTTCCCCTATCATCTAATGTTTCGGAATCAATAACACGATATTTTAAAATATTGAGTTGGCCAACTGCATTCAAAAAAATATCATAAGCTTTATTTTCAATATTTATAACTCTTCACCTCTTTGCGAGTATTTTAACACACTTTTGGTAAATAATAAAGAAAAAGGAGGCATTATCATGAAAAAAGAAGGATGCAGCAAATGCAGCCAAACTACCGTTCAAGGGCGAGCTTATATTGATGAGAACACTAAACTTTTATGTGTATCCCTAGAAGAAAAATACGAAAAACCTGAAGGTTTAAAAGTTCTTGTTCCCTTCATTTGTACGACTTGTGGTACGACTACCTGGAAAACAATTGATAAAATAGAAAATCAAAAATAGGTCATCCTATTTTTTTCTTTTTATCGTAACTATTTTCTTGTTATCAAAAACAAGTTCAATAATACTAATTCCGTCCCAAGTCCCATCAATAACGGCCTCATCCTGATAATTCAATATTAAGCGATTATCTAAATTAAAGCCTTTACTACACCATTCACTGAGCAAACACGTAATAGTAACATTATGGGTAAATAAAGCTATACACTTATCTTGATGTTTATTTAGCAGTTGATTTACAAACTTAAGCATTCGATATTTTACTTCATTTAACGATTCTCCCCCTGTAAGCTTATAATTAAAATCATTTTCTTGCATTTCACTAATCATTCTAATTTTTTTATCACCCAAATTACCAATTACTCTTTCCCCAATTTCTCTTCTTATATTAATATCAAGCTCTAATTTCTGAGCTAGATACTTTGCTGTAGCTATGCTCATTACATAAGATGAAGAATAAATATACTGTACTGCTTGTAAATAACTACAATTAGCCAGTCTCCTACTTTCCTCTTCTCCCCCAATACTCAAAATTCTTTTTTCTCTTCGCATTTCCAAAGATTCTTTATCCGGAAAACTAAGATTATTCATTGTTAAACTATTATTGATAAGATAAATTGTTGTCATAATTCTCTCCTATTATATAATCATTATAAAAGAAAAAGAAAAACATATCAAGCAAAAATATTTTACAAATCCCTTTATAATGCTTATAATAAGTATTAAGGAGAAATAATTATGTTAAATGTTGTATTATACGAACCCGAGATCCCAGGAAATACTGGTAACATTATGCGAACCTGCGTTGCCACTAATACCACCCTTCATCTTATTAAACCCTTAGGATTTTCTTTAGAAGAAAAATATATCAAAAGAAGTGGTGTTAATTATATTGATAAATGTAAATACTTTGTCTATGAAAATATTAATGATTTTTTTAGTAAGAATCCTGGTGAATACTTTTTCTTCACAAGATATGGTCATAAACCTCATTCAAAAGCTAATTTTAAAGATATAAAAGATAATATTTATTTAATTTTTGGAAAAGAAAGTACCGGCATCCCCAAAGACATATTAAAACCACATTTAAATAGATGCTATCGCATTCCTATGACGGCAAATGTAAGGGCTCTAAACTTATCTAACAGTGTTGCTATTGGCGTTTATGAAGTTTTAAAGCAAAAAAATTATGAGGGTCTTTTATTTGATGAACCCCACAAGAGTAAAACCTTTCTCGAAGACTAACTTACCCGCACGTAAACTGCCACCACACAAACAAAAAGCAATACTACTAATTGAGCAATAATTATTCCATTATTTAAATTATTTTTCTTTTTCATCCTTAATAATTCTTCATTCAAATTTTCTTTCATCGTTATCTCCCTTTTTATTATATACCACCTTGGTAACCAAATGCTCATTTCTTTATCAATTATCGTAAACAAAATGTAAAGAAAAACTTATGGTAGACAAATCTTCTAAAAAAGAGTATAATTGATATTAGTCAAGAACTTTTACTTCTTTATTTTATGAAAGGAAAGATTTAATGAAAAATAATAGTAATATTACGTCTATTTTTGCGTTAGGCGGATTAGGCGAAGTGGGAAAAAACATGTATGTTGTTACCCACAATGAAGAAATCATAATCATTGATGCCGGAGTAATGTTTCCCGAAGATGATTTACTGGGAATTGATTATGTAATTCAAGATATAACATATTTAAAACAAAATGAAGCCAAAATTAAAGGGTTATTTATCACTCATGGCCATGAAGATCACATTGGTGGTATTTCTTTCTTGCTTAACAGTGTAAACATCCCCCAAATTTATGCTTCTAAAATATCGGCAGACTTAATTAATAAAAAGTTAATAGACCGCGGGGTTACATATAACAACATAGAAATTGTAACAGAAGATACCGTAATTAAAACCAAATATTTTACCGTGGAATTTGTAGGGACAACCCACTCCATACCGGAGTCTTTTGCCCTTGCCATCCACACTCCAAATGGTATTATCTTTGAAACTGGAGATTTTAAATTCGATTTAACACCTATTGGTCCGATGGCTAACATTCATAAAATGGCCGAACTTGGTAAAAGTGGTGTAACCCTTCTTTTAAGTGATTCCACTAATGCCCTATCTCCAGGTTCATCTAAAAGTGAATCCAGTGTTGATGAAGCTCTAAATGATATAGTCTCAAAGCATTATGGTCGCGTTATTATTGCCACTTTTGCTTCCAATATTTATCGTATCAAGCACATTGTTGAAACTTGCCGTAAAAACAATCGTAAAATTATTGTTTTTGGCCGTTCCATGGAAACAAGTATTGAACTTGCTATGAATAATGGTCTAATTGAAGATAAAACCATTTTTATTGACAATAACGAAGCCAAAAATTTAAAGAAAAACGAAATCTGTATTTTATGTACAGGAACGCAAGGAGAACCTTTAGCCGCCCTTTCTCGTATAGCTAACGGCATTCATAAGCAAATTACTTTAATGCCAGATGATTTAGTAGTCTTCTCATCCTCTCCTATTCCTGGTAATGCCGCCAGTATTAACAAAGTAATTAACAAACTTTATTTAAAAGGAGTAAAAGTATATACTAATAAAACATTTAATGATGTCCACACATCTGGCCATGCGAAAGAAGAAGAATTAAAGTGGATGCTCAGAATTATTAAGCCAAAATACTTTATGCCAATGCATGGCGAATATCGTATGTTAAAACGACATACCGAAATTGCTGAGGTTTGTAGTATTCCCAAAGAAAACACCTTTATTTGCAAAAATGGGGATGTAATAAACATCAAAGATGGCCTTGTCACTCGTGGTGATACCGTAAAAAGTGGAGACATTTATGTCGATGGTTCTCGGATTGGCGATGTTGGAAGTCAAATTATTAAAGACCGTAAATTAATGAGTAGTGATGGTATTTTAGTAACCATACTAAATATTAACACATTAACAAGAAAATTACTCATCAAACCAAACGTAACCACAAGAGGATTTATCATGGTAAACGAAAACCCCGAACTAATTAGTAAAATTGAACATAAAATAACGGATATTGTAAATAGCTTTTTATCAACGTCTACTTACAACTACACAGATTTAAAAAATCAAATTATTTTAGAACTATATCCATATATTAATGAATTAACAGGTCGTCGTCCAATCATTTTACCCGTTATTATGGAAGTAAATCAAGCATAACGCTTGATTTTTTCTATTCTTCTACTGTAGCATGTCTAAGCATACCCGAAATGGTTCGTTCTAAAAAATGTACTCTGATTTCATGAACCGGAACTACATATGTTGCTTCTTCATCAAAATTAACAAACCGATTGTTAATTTTTTTCATTTTTTGTAGTATATTTATAATCTCATGCTTTTTATTGACACTAACTTTACCAACATAATAAAGCTTATTATTTTTATATTCCCCAAGAAGCAAAGTAATTGTATTGGTTTTTTCTAAAAACCCATGAACAACAAAGTTATCAACTTTAATATTCTTAACTTTGATCCAATTGTGAGTTCTTTCTCCCACATCATAAGTACTTGATTTTACCTTTTCTACAATACCTTCCAACCCAACTTTTTTAACCATTTTAAACAAAGATATTCCATCATGATATATTTTAGATTTAACAAAATAATCTGTATTCCGATATTCTTCTAACAACTTCTTTCTTTTAATTAACGGAAGATTAGTTACATCATGATTATCATAAATGATATCAAAAGCAACAAAACTAACGGGTATTTCTGTAATCAGTTTATCACTTATCATTTTTGCTCTCATTCTTTTTTGTAATAAGGAAAATGTTGGCAATCCCTTTGAAGTAGCAATAATCTCCCCATCAAAAATAACTTTATGATCTCCCACGATATCCTGTATCGTTTTTAATTCTGGATAATGATTTGTAAGATCTGTCCCCTTACGACTCAAAATCTTAAACTTACTTTTACTCACATAAATAAGTGCCCGCATCCCATCAAACTTAATTTCATAAAGATATTTATCACTTTGAACAACATGATCTTCTTCCCTTAGAAGCATTGGTCTTAAATCGTAATTATGAAACATTTTTCAAACTAAGCTCCAAGGCTGTCATTAAATCTTTAATATTTTTTGTATTTCGAGCTTTAGGCTTCTTAATCGCTTTTCCTTCCTCTTTTTGTTTTAAAGCCTTTTTTAATTTTTCCTGATATTCATCAACATATTCTTCCGGCTTAAATTTAACTTTCAAGGAATTTACAAGTTGAATAGCTAAGTCAAGCTCCTTTTTGCTAAATTTAGCTTCAGCAATTTGATCGGGTATAACCACTTCTTCTTCAAAGTAAAGAGTATTCATAATTAAAGCATCACCCATAAGACGAATAATTACATAATAAAATTTAGTTCCGATCACAGTTTTAGCTAGAGCAGCCCTTTTGGTTTTAGCAAGTGCTTCCTTAAATAAACTAAAAGCTTTACTTTTTGTACTTGTTTTAATGATATAGCTTGTATCAAAATAAATAGGATCAATTTCATTTAAAAGAACAAACCCCATAATCTCAATTACTTTTTCATCCTCCCTTTTAAGTTTGTTAAATTCTTCATTTGTAAGTGTCACATATTCATCATTTTTATATTCATACCCCCTGATAATATCTGCCTGTTTCACTTCCTTTTTACAATGCGAACAATACTTCACATAGCGAATCCTTGATAAACATTTTTTATGTAACTGATTAAAAGTAATATCATTATTTTTAATAACAGGATTAATCTCTACGGGGATATTTACTAACCCAAAAGAAATCGATGTTTTTTTCATATCAATCACCATTATTATTGTGAGATTAAATAATGGTTTTATACTAAAAGAAAAGAGACTATTTAGCCTCCTCTATTGCTCTAGTCTCCCTAATAACATTAATTTTAATCGTACCTGGATATTGCATTTCTGCTTCAATTCGCTCTTTAATATCCCGTGCCATCTTATAGCTTTTGGCCTCATCAACTTCATCTGGTTTAACCATGACCCTGATTTCTCTTCCGGCTTGAACTGCAAAGGTTTTTTCAACACCAGGGAAAGAATTACCAATCTCTTCAAGTTGTGTTAACCGTTTCATATAATTTTCTAACGAATCATTTCTTGCCCCTGGCCGTGCTGCTGATAAAGTATCTGCTACTTCAACTAAGACCGAAATAATATTATTTGCCTCTTTATCTCCATGATGGGATTCAATCGCATTAATAACCACTTCATCTTCATGATACTTACGAGCAAGATCTGCTCCAATTTCGACATGACTACCTTCTACTTCAAAATCAATCGATTTTCCGATATCATGTAAAAGTCCAGCTCTTTTAGCGAGTGTTACATTCTCACCTAACTCAGCCGCCATAAGGCCTGTAAGATTAGCTACTTCCCTAGAATGTTGTAAAGCATTCTGCCCATAACTAGTCCGGTAATTTAATTTACCAATCAAGTTAATAAGTTCAGGATCCATCTTAGATAACCCAAGATCATAAATTGTTTGATTCCCAATATCCGTTATCTTCGTATTAATATCCCGCAATACTTTATCATAAACTTCCTCAATTCTTGAAGGATGAATTCTTCCATCGCGAATCAAAGTTTCAATCGTAATTTTAGCAATCTCTCTTCTAAGGGGATCAAACGAAGAAATTACGATGGCCTCTGGGGTATCATCAATAATAAGATCTACTCCTGTGACTGATTCAATCGTCCGAATATTTCTACCTTCTCGACCGATTAAACGTCCTTTCATCTCATCACTTGGAAGCTCAATTGTGCTAACTGTCTGCTCACTAGTAACATCCTCAGCATACCTCTCCATACTAGAAACTATAATTTGTTTTGCTTTTTCATGAGCTTCTAATTTTGCATTTCGCTCTTGTTCTTTGATATAATCGACAATCTCTCTTGCCATATCATCTTCAACGCGCTTCATAATTAAATCATGACCTTTTTCTTTTGAAAACTTCGCTATTTCTTCTAGTTCTGCTAATTCTTGTTTTAAAAGTTCATCCATTTTAAGCTCTTTTTCTTGCATTTCTTTTTGTTTAGCTAATAAATTATTTTCTTTTTCATCCAAAGTATTATCTCTTTTTTGCAGCATTTCCTCTCTTTTATCAAGAGAAGCTTCTCTTTGCATAAGCCGAGCCTCAGTATCCTTCATTTCGGCTTTTTTCTCTTTAATTTCTTTATCAGTTTCCTGTTTTAAACGATAGGATTCTTCTTTAAGTTCCATTAAAGAATCTCTTTTATGTTTATCTGCCTCTTTTTTAGCATCTTCATTTAATTTATTAGCTTTACTCTCATTTTGATTACTTCTAATCATATAAATAATAAAAACAATCAAAAATCCTCCAAAAAATCCAATAATCAGAGTTAAAATGGACATTGTGTTAAATTCCATTTTAATTTCTCCTTACTATTTTTTATAGATCAATAAACTATCTACAATTCAATTATAATCTTTATTTTCAATTTAAGCAAGAAAAAAATGAACATTTTATTGTTCACCACAAATATTTGTAAAAGTCTTATCTTTTTTGATGCTCCATCTCTTTAATTAAGAATTGATAAATTTTTTTCTATTGTCTATCGTATAACTTTTCTTACTTTAAAATGCATATTAGTAAAAACTACTTCCCTAGGTAGAGCTTATTTTTAAAGCGATGCTTCGGTTTGAATAATTAAATTTTTTATTCCAATATTTTTTGCGATTCACAAGCTTCCATACTCATTACCATATTCATCATATTTTCAAAAACTCTTTCTTAATATTTTTCTAATTTTTGCAACACCTAAAAACTCTCATATTTTATTCTTCTTTATTTTCTTTCGTACTATCTTTAGTTTTTTTATTAGCCCCAAAACCATAATGTTCTCTAATTTTTTCCTCTAATTCATCGCGTAATTCGGGATGATCTTTCAAATAAATCTTAACATTTTCCTTTCCTTGGCCAATTTTTTCACCATTATAAGCATACCAAGCTCCACTCTTATCAAGAATATCCAAACTGGCAGCAATATCAATAATTTCGCCTTCCCGAGATACTCCTTCACCATACATAATATCAACTGTCGCCGTTTTAAATGGAGGTGCCACTTTATTTTTGACTACTTTAATATTAGTTTTATTTCCCACGATTTGATCTCCTTGTTTAATTTGTTCTGCTCTTCTTATATCTAGTCTAATAGTCGCGTAAAACTTAAGAGCTCGCCCTCCTGGAGTAGTCTCTGGGTTACCAAACATAACACCAACTTTTTCTCTTAACTGATTAATAAATATGGCTGTTGTTTTGGTCTTATTAATTGTACCTGACAGTTTTCTTAAAGCTTGCGACATAAGTCTTGCTTGAAGGCCCACATGGCTATCTCCCATTTCTCCATCAATTTCAGCTTGAGGAACTAAGGCTGCAACAGAATCAATAACCACAATATTTACAGCTTCACTTCGAACTAAAGCCTCACATATTTCCAAAGCTTGTTCTCCAGTATCCGGTTGTGATAACAAAAGCTCATTTATATCAACCCCAAGAGCCTTAGCATAAACTGGATCTAGGGCATGCTCAGCATCAATGAATGCCGCCCTACCTCCTGCTTTTTGCACTTCAGCTATTGCCTGCAGAGCAATCGTTGTCTTACCAGAAGATTCCGGTCCATAAATTTCAATAATTCTTCCCTTTGGAAATCCTCCCACTCCTAAGGCAATATCAAGGGCTAATGATCCACTGCTGGTTACATCTATCTTTGTATGTTCATCACTCCCTAATTTCATAATGGCCCCAGCACCAAACTGCTTTTCAATATCTGCCAAAACTTGTTCTAGTGCTTTGTCTTTATTCTTTTCATCTTTGACTTGTTTCATAAAAATTATTCCTTTCTCAAATTACAATCTTATTTTAATATATAAAAATGGATTTGTCAAGTTTTTTTCGAACATTTGTTTTTATAGCCAAAATTCGACAATTTAACCCTTTCTATTTGACCATTTAACAGAAGAAATGATATAATAAGAAGCAAGAAAGAAAGACTATTATGGATAAAACTTTAGAAATAATTAAATTCTATGAAAAGTTTAATGAATTAGAACAAATTATCAGAACTGGATGGCTCCAAAAAAATGTTCCAGCAGCAAGACTAGAATCCGTCGCTGACCACACTTTAAAAGTAGGCATGTTAGCATCTTTAATCACTCGGGAATTAAATTTAACAGCCATAAATCTAACAAAATTATTAGAAATGGCTTTCATCCATGATTTAGGTGAAATAAAAATTGGTGATATTTCGACAACCGAAATAAAAACCGAAGAAGATAAACAAAACAAACATGAAAGAGAACTAGCCGCCGTAAATGAAATTCTATCTGTTCTATCACCAAAAATAAAAGAGTATTATTTATCTTTATGGCTAGAATATGAAAGACAAAATACCAAAGAAGCCATTCTTCTAAAACAAATTGATAAACTAGATGCTATCTTAAAATCTCATATGTATGAATCTCTATATAATATAGAAGGACTATTTGATGAATTTTACAGTTATAACCCAAACAACTTACTAAATAAAGAACCATTAGGAGATGTTTATCAAGAACTACCTGAAGCCTACGAAAAATTAGCAAGATAATAACTTTGACAATCAATAAATAATATGGTATGATGTATATGCAAAGAAAAGTTGCATAAAATAAATTAGGGAACATTCATTTTTTTCCGAGCTGAATGTCTACCTTTAATGGGTTAGACACTTATTCTAGCGAATGAGTGTCATTTTTTTATTACTACTATCATAATGGTAAGGAAAAATAAAATGATGGCAATAAGCTTTAGAACTTTTATAATAAAATTCTTTGTCTTCATTCATCAAACCTCCTCTCTATCAAGACAAGAGGTAGACACTCAAACTAAACTGATATTCCCTACCCAATACTATATTATATACTGAGTATACAAGCGAACACCCTAGTTTTGCATAAATATCCCTCATTTTTCATATATTTATTTGACATATCAAAATTTTTGTGTATAATTATTAGTGCAAGTACATGGCAGTGCTTTATTATTCTTATAATGTGTTTACTACGTAAGTATAAAAGTAACTAGGACTGCCCTAGCGAAATTATGAATGTAAACTCCCTATAATGAGTAATAAGCATCCTTTGTATTTAGATTAATAGAAAGGAGATTATTATGGCAAGATATACTGGACCAGCTTA
>CALVHY010000028.1 GCA_944329205.1 uncultured Bacilli bacterium
TGTTATAATCTAAGTCGTATGACTGCTTAGATGTGCGAGGTTGCTGATACGCTAGGCGAGGTTGTTCCAAATACCTCTTGTATCAGGGAATTTGTGCGGAGCGAGTCTGTACTAGATATAGACGAAAGGAGGACATGGAAATGTCAAATAACAAAGTTAGGATTAATCTTAGGGCTTATGATCATAGATTACTTGATAAGGCAGCGCTTAAGATTGTCGAGACCGTAAAAAGAACGGGTGGAGAGGTTAAAGGACCAGTACCATTACCGACGGAAATTCAGAAGTATACGGTTTTAAGGGCGGTTCACAAGTATAAAGATGCGCGTGAACAATTTGAAATGCGGACACATAAAAGACTGGTTGATATTAAAAATCCAAGTAAAGAGACTATTGATGCTTTAACCCATTTGGATTTGCCAAGTGGTGTTGACATTGATATAAAATTGTAATTAGAAAGGAATTTAGAAAATGAAAGGAATCTTAGGGCGTAAGCTCGGAATGACTCAAGTTTTTACAAAAGAAGGAAGACTTATTCCAGTTACTGTTATTGAGGTTTTACCTAATACCGTAATGCAAGTAAAAACAGTGGAGACTGATGGATATGCTGCTATACAAGTTGGTATGGTAGATAAAAAAGAAGCTCGGGCTAATAAGAGTGAAATAGCAAGAGCTAAAAAAGCAAATACTACTCCTAAGCGCTTCTTAAAAGAAATTAGAGATTATGATGGAACTTATAGTATTGGTGATGTTATAACGGCTAGTGTTTTTGAAGCAGGAGAAGTAGTTGATGTTACCGGTACTAGTAAAGGTAAAGGTTTTACTGGTGTTATTAAACGTCATAATCAATCAAGAGGACCGGAAACACATGGTTCAAGGTATCATAGAAGACCGGGATCAATGGGAACAATGCTTCCAAAACGTGTACTTAAAGGGAAAAAATTATCAGGCCATATGGGGGATGAAGTTGTAACTATTCAAAACCTAGAGATTATTGAAGTTAATGAAGAGGAAAACTATATTTTAGTTAGTGGTAATGTGCCAGGAGCTAAAAAGTCAGTGGTGTTTATTAAGTCTGCAGTAAAGACAAAAAATAAAAGAAATCCTAAAGATATAATGGCATATGATGAGAAAACTCCTCTAGGAGAAGAAAATACACAGGAAGTAAACGAAATAGAAAGCGAAAACAATTAGTTTGCTAGAAAGGTGAAGCTATGAAAGTAAGTGTTTTAAATAAAACAGGTGAAAAAGTTAAAGATTTGACTTTGAATGATGCTGTTTGGAATATTGAGGCCAATCCCCAAGTTTTAAAGAAAATGATTAAGCTACAACTTGATTCTTTAAGACAAGGAACTCATAAGACGAAAACGCGTAGTGAAGTATCCGGGGGAGGTAAAAAACCTTGGAGACAAAAAGGTACAGGTCGGGCAAGACAAGGAAGTATTAGAGCTACGCAATGGCGTGGTGGTGGCGTTGCCGGTGGAGTTACGCCAAGAGATTATACTTTTAAAATTAATCGGAAAGAAAGAGTTTTAGCGCTTAAAAGTGCTCTTAGTTTAAAAGCCCAAGAAAAGAAATTAGTTGTAGTTGATGATATTAAACTTGATAGTTTGAAGACAAAAGATGTTAAAAGTCTTATTAAGGATCTTAAACTTGATGGTAAAGTATTGTTTGTAACAGGTTTAGATAATGAAAATTTATATATGGCAACAAGAAATCTAGGCTATGCATATCAAATATTAACAGATGAAATTAACGTTTTTGATTTAGTTAATGCTGATAGTGTGGTTATGGATTTAGATGCTGTTAAAAAGTTAGAGGAGGTGCTTAAATAATGAAAGATTTTACCGATATTATTTATTCACCAGTAATTACGGAGAAAAGTGCCTTAAAGACGCAAAATGAAAATGTTTATACATTTAAAGTTGCTAAGAAGGCAACAAAACCACAAATTAAAAAAGCAATTGAACAAGCTTTTGGGGTTACTGTAAAAAGTGATAATACACTAAAAACAAAACCTAAAAACAGAAGAGTTGGCAGATATACAGGTATGACAAAGACTTATAAGAAAGCTATTGTTACACTTGAGGGCGACTCTAAAATAGAATTATAGGAGGAGTAATTTATGGCAATAAAAAAATATAAACCAACGACTAATGGCCGTAGAGGAATGACTACCCTTGTAAACGAAGAAATTACAACGAGTACTCCTACTAAAAGTTTAGTAAAAACAAAGATTAAAACCGGTGGTAGAAATAATCAAGGCAAACTTACCGTAAGACATATCGGGGGTGGAGCTAAGAGAAAATACCGTTTAATCGATTATAAAAGAGATAAAGTGGGAATAACGGGTAAAGTTGCAACAATTGAATATGATCCAAATAGAAGTGCTAATATTGCTTTAATTAATTACCGTGATGGCGAGAAAAGATATATTATTGCTCCGAAGGGATTAGAAGTTGGCATGATAATAGAAAGTGGTCGCGATGCCGATATTAAGGTTGGTAATGCCTTGCCGCTTGAGGCTATTCCTGTTGGTACAGTTGTTCATTGTATTGAACTTAAACCTGGTAAGGGAGCAGAGATCGCAAGAAGTGCCGGGGCTAGTGCGCAAATATTAGGCCGGGATGGTAAATACGTAATCTTACGTTTACAATCAGGTGAGACAAGAAAAATATTAGGTACTTGTATGGCAACAATTGGGGTTGTTGGTAATGAAGATTATGAACTAGTTAATTTAGGTAAAGCAGGAAGAAAAAGACATATGGGTATTAGACCTACCGTTCGGGGTAGTGTTATGAACCCTAATGATCACCCTCATGGTGGTGGTGAAGGTAGAACCCCAGTTGGACGCACAAATCCAATGACGCCTTGGGGTAAACCAGCCCTTGGCTATAAAACAAGAAAAAATAAGAAAGCTTCTAGCAAGTTAATTGTTAGTAGAAAGAAAAAATAGGAGGAAGCTATGGCAAGAAGTTTAAAGAAAGGACCATTTGTATTTGATAGATTACTTAAAAAGGTTCAAGAATTAAATAAAAATAATAAAAAAGAAGTTATTAAAACTTGGTCACGTAGTTCAACTATTTATCCTGATTTTGTCGGACATACTTTTGCTGTTCATAATGGTAAAGATTTTATTCCTGTATATGTAACCGAAGATATGGTTGGTCACAAACTTGGGGAGTTTGCACTCACTCGTAAGTTTGGTGGACATGCAGGACAGAAATAGGAGGGTAAATAAATGGAAGCTTATGCAATACATAAGGGAGCTATGACCTCCCCTAGAAAAGCGCGAATGACTCTTGATTTAGTACGAGGTAAAGATGTAGCTACAGCGGAGGGTATTTTACTTAATACCAATACCAAAGCTAGTCGTTTGATTTTAAAAGTACTAAAGAGTGCAGTAGCAAACGCAGTTAATAATAATGGTGCTAAAGAAAGTGATTTAGTGATAAGTGAATGCTATATTAATCCGGGACCAATTTATAAGAGAATTAAATTTGCGAGTCGGGGAAATGTAGATCGAAGAGATAAAAGAACAAGTCATATTACGATTAAAGTAAGTGATAATAAGGAGGAAGCATAATGGGTCAGAAGGTAAATCCGATCGGTTTTAGATTAGGGGTTAACAAAGACTGGGAATCAAGTTGGTATACCAAAAAAGACTATGCTAAAACATTAAATAAGGATATTAAGATTAGAGAATACTTAGAGAAAAAATTAAAAGATGGCGCGGTTGCTTCTATTCAAATAGCTCGTAAGAAAAACCGGGTGGATGTAACAATTAATACGGCTAAACCGGGAGTGATTATCGGTAGTGGCGGTAAAGATATTGAACGTCTTCGGGGTGAAATTAAAAAACTTGTTCAAGAAGATGTTTATATTAATATCGTTGAAGTTAAAAATCCTGATTTGAATGCTAAACTTGTGGCGGAAAATATTGCCGGGCAAATTGAGGCGAGAGCACCATTTAGAAGTGTGCAAAAACGTGCAATCCGTAATACGATGAAGGCGGGTGCTAAAGGAATAAAGACAGCGGTTTCAGGACGTTTAGGTGGAGCTGAAATGGCAAGAACCGAAGGCTATACTGAAGGAACGGTGCCACTTCATACCATTAGAGCCGATGTTGATTATGCAACAGCAGAGGCTGATACGACTTATGGTAAGATTGGCGTTAAAGTTTGGATTTATAAAGATGAAATTTTGCCCGCGAAAAAAAAAGTGAGAGGAGAAGGATCTCATGTTAATGCCCAAAAAGACTAAATATAGAAAACCTCATCGTTTAACTTATGATGGAAATGCGAGAGGAAATACGGAGTTACACTTTGGTGAATTTGGTCTTCAAGCTCGTGAGGGAGCATGGATTAGTGCTCGGCAAATTGAAGCGGCAAGAATTGCGATGACCCGTTATATGAAACGTGGTGGTAAAGTATGGATTAATATTTTCCCTCATTTAGCTCTTACCAAAAAGCCTTTAGAAACACGTCAAGGTAAAGGTAAAGGTAATGTTGAAGATTGGGTTGCCGTTGTTAAGACGGGTAAAATTATGTTTGAAGTTGGCGGCGTTAGCGAGGAAGTGGCAAGAGAAGCACTTAGACTCGCCTCTCATAAGCTACCAATTAAAACTAAGTTTGTAAAAAAGGAAGGTGAATCTCATGAAAATTAAAGATTTACGTGAACTTTCAGATAAAGAATTAGAGGGTAAGATTCGGGAGACCAAAAAAGAATTATTTAATTTAAGACTTAAACAATCAACTGGTTCGTTAGATAAACCTTCATTGATTAAAGCACTTAGAAAAGACGTGGCGAGAATGAAAACTATTTTAAAAGAAAGAACACTTGCAGGAGGTATGAGTGATGATAAGTAGAAAACAAGAATTAGTGGGAAGAGTTGTAAGTAATAAAAACGATAAAACAATTACCGTAATAGTTGAAACTTATAAAACTCATCCTATTTATAAAAAACGTGTTAAATATTCAAAGAAATATACAGCCCATGATGAGGCAAATAAAGCCGGTGTTGGTGATACAGTTAGAATTAGAGCTACAAGACCATTATCTAAAACAAAAAGATATGAACTTGTAGAAATTGTATCAAAAGCGGTTATTTTATAGGAGGTTCTTATGGTTCAGCAAGAAAGTAGATTAAAAGTAGCGGATAATACAGGAGCTCGGGAGTTACTTGTTATTCGGGTACTTGGAGGATCAAAAGTTAAATACGGAAACATCGGTGATGTCGTAGTGGGAACAGTGAAAAAAAGTATTCCTAATGCTAACCTTAAAAAAGGTAAGGTTGTGAAAGCAGTAATTGTAAGAACGACCGAAGGCGTAAGAAGAAATGATGGTAGTTATATTAAATTCGATGACAATGCTTGTGTAATTATTAAAGATGATAAATCTCCAGTAGGCACAAGAGTACTTGGCCCCGTAGCGAGAGAACTTAGAGAAAAAGACTATATGAAAATTGTGTCTTTGGCTAAGGAAGTTATATAGGAGGTATTTACGATGAAAATTAAAGTAGGCGATGAAGTACAAGTTATCGCAGGTCGCGATAAAGGTAAAAGTGGTAAAGTACTTAAGACTTTAAAAGATATAGACAAGGTTGTGGTTGAAGGAATTAATATTGCTAAAAAACACGTTAAACCAAGAAATGGTAATGATAAGGGAGGAATATTTGATATCGAAGCTCCTATTCATGTATCTAATGTTAAGAAAATAGAAAATGAAACTCGCAAAACGAAAAAAGAAAGTAAAGTTAAGTAGGTGAATATTTATGAGTAATTATAAAAAATTATATGATGAAAAAATTGTTCGTGATTTAAAAGACGAATTTAAATATTCAAGTGTAATGCAAGTTCCGAAGTTAGAGAAGATTGTTGTAAATATGGGTTGTGGTGATGGAGCTCGTGATCATAAATATATCGAAGCAGCCCTAAAAGATTTAGAGACAATTACGGGTCAAAAAGCCGTTGTTACAAAAGCTAAACACTCTATTGCGGGATTTAAGTTAAGAGAAGGTCAAGCAATTGGAGTTAAAGTAACCCTTAGAGGTGAAAAAATGTATGAATTTATGGAAAGATTGATTCGAGTAGCTATTCCTCGGGTAAGAGACTTTAGAGGTGTATCTAAAACGGCTTTTGATGGTAAAGGTAATTATACTTTGGGTATTAAAGAACAATTAATATTCCCGGAAATAGAGTATGATAATGTTGTTAAAGTAAGAGGTATGGATATTGTCTTTGTAACAACGGCACATACAAATGAAGAAGCTTATGCTTTATTAAAGGCATTTGGTATGCCTTTTAAGAATTAAGGAGGATATTATGGCGAAGAAAAGTATGATTGTTAAAAATAAAAGAACACCTAAATATAAAGTTCGAGCTTATACAAGATGTGAGAGATGTGGGCGACCACATGGCGTTATGCGTAAATTTGGAATTTGCCGGATTTGCTTTAGAGAACTAGCTAATGAAGGTAAAATACCAGGTGTTAAGAAATCAAGTTGGTAAGGAAGGAGGAATTTTAAATGGTTCAAGATAAAATAGCAGATATGCTTACGAGAATTCGTAATGCTAATCAAATGAAATATGAAACTGTTGAAGTTATTGGCACAAAAATGACTTTAGGTATTGCGAAGATTCTTAAAGATGAGGGTTATATTGCTGATTATACATATGAAAAAGCATTGACTGGCGATAAACTTACTTTAACCCTTAAATATGGAGATCGTAAAGAAAGAGTTATTACTGGTTTAAAAAGAATTAGTAAATCAGGTTTGAGAGTTTATGCGAAAGCTCAAGAAATTCCTCGGGTTCTTAACGGTCTTGGAATAGCAATTATCTCTACTTCTAAGGGTTTAATGACAGATAAGGAAGCTAGAGAACAACGGTTAGGAGGCGAAGTACTTGCCTATATTTGGTAAGGAAATATTATGAGTAGAATTGGAAATCGTAAGATAGCGCTTCCAAGTGGAGTTGCAGCTAGTTTAGATAATGATGTTTTAACTATTAAGGGAGCTAAGGGTGTTTTAAGTTTAAAGTTGCATAGACTTGTAAACGTTGAGATTAGTGATACCGAAGTGGTTACCAAAGCTAAAGATGAAAGTGTTTCGGCTAATATAAATGTGGGAACGATGAATTCTCTTATTGCTAATATGGTTGAAGGTGTTAGTGCCGGTTTTAGCAAAGGCTTAGAAGCTGTGGGAGTTGGATATCGTTTTCAAGTTAGTGGAAATAAAATTACTGTCTCAGCAGGATATTCACATCCCGTAGTAGTAAATGTACCTGATGATTTAAAGGTAGAACAAGTAAGTAATACGGAAATAACAATTATGGGTATTGATAAGCAAAGAGTTACCCAATTTGCGGCTGATGTTCGAAAGATTAGAGAACCTGAACCTTATAAAGGAAAAGGAATTCGTTATAAAGGCGAATATGTACGTCGTAAAGAAGGTAAAAAGGCTGCTAAATAAGGTTAGAAAGGTCGGAGATTATGATTAAGAAAGAAAATAGAAACGTAGCTCGTTTAAGAAGACATAAAAGAGTACGTGAGTCGGTGCATGGAACGATGGAAAGACCAAGATTAAATGTGTTTCGTTCTAATAAAGGAATATATGTTCAAGTAATTGATGATGATACTTCTACTACCTTAGTTAGTTCATCAACGGCTGAACTTAAAATTAAAAATGGGGGTAATGTTAGTGCAGCTAAATTAGTTGGAGCTGATATTGCCAAAAAATGTTTAGATGCAAAGATTAAAACTGTTGTTTTTGATAGAGGTGGATACCTATATCATGGACGGGTGGCAGCTTTAGCAGAAGCGGCCCGCGAAAACGGTCTCAAATTCTAGAGTGGAGGATAATTATGCCAAAAAAGAACGATAATAAGAAAAATTTATTAGAAGAAAAAGTTATATCTATTGGTAGGGTAACAAAAGTTACGAAAGGTGGTAGACACTTTAGATTCTCAGCAACCGTAGTTGTTGGTAACCGTCGAGGATTAGTGGGAATTGGTACGGGTAAAGCTAATGAAGTACCAGAAGCAATTAAAAAGGCTTTACAAGCAGCCAATAAGAATGTAGTTAAGGTATCTTTAATGGATAATAGAACTATTCCTCATGAAGCTACTTCAAAGGTTGGTCGGGCAGTAGTTATGATTAAACCAGCACGTGTTGGTACCGGAATTATTGCCGGTGGAGCAGCTCGGGCAGTCTTAGAATTAGCTGGTGTTAAAGATATTGTTTCAAAATCACTGGGATCTAATACAAAGATAAATGTGGCGAAAGCAACACTCGAAGCTTTAAAATCACAAAAAAGCCCAGCCAAAATAGCAGCCCTACGTGGTAAGAGTGTGGAGGAGTTATAATATGAAGTTAGAATCATTACCTAAGTCTTTGGAAACAAAGGCAAAAAAACGCGTTGGCCGGGGTCCAGGCTCTGGTATGGGTAAGACTTCTACGCGTGGTGAGAAAGGTCAAAAGTCAAGAAGTGGAGCAAGTATTAGCCCATGGTTCCAAGGTGGACAAACACCTATTTATCGAAGAATTCCCAAAAGAGGATTTAATAATAAACGTTTTGAGACAAAGTATGCAACTATTAATGTTAGTGATTTAGAAAAATTCTTTAATGACGGTGATGTTGTTACTCCTGAAGTTTTAAAGGAAAGAGGAATTGTTAAAAAACAACTTAGTGGTGTTAAGGTTTTAGCTAGTGGCGAACTTACTAAAAAATTAACAGTTAAAGCCCAAAGGTTTTCATCGGCCTCTGTTACCAAAATAGAAAATGCGGGCGGTAAAGCTGAGGTGATTTAGATGTTTAAAGGGATTACCAAAATATTTAGTAAAGCAAATAAAGACTTGAGAAAAAGAATTTATTTTACGCTTTTTTGTTTAGGCTTTTTTGCTTTAGGAATTAATGTAACAATCCCTTGGGCTGGGACTATTTATGAAGAGTTAGGTTTTTTAGAAATATTTAACTTGATGAGTGGTGGAGGCTTGCAAAGCTTTTCTATCTTTGGTTTAGGTGTTAGTCCTTATATTACCGCCAGTATTATTACCCAGCTTTTACAAATGGATATTATTCCTTATTTTAAAGATTTAAAGGAACAAGGTTATGTAGGGAGACAAAAATTAAATAAGATTACTAGATATTTAGGTATTATTATTGCCTTTATTCAAGCATATGCCATTAGTGTCTTTTATTTAGAAGGAGCTAGTGTTATGGATATGCTTAAAACAAGTTTAGTAATGACAGCGGGAACAGCTTTCTTACTATGGATGGGAGATCAAATTACCCAAAAAGGTATTGGTAATGGGCAATCACTTTTAATTATGGCTGGTATTTTAATTAGTATGCCAAGTGTCTTTACGAGTGTTTTTAATACTTTTATTAATGGCGATATGGAAATTGGTCTTGGTATTACTTTATTTGCCCTTTATGTAGTTTGTTACATATTAATTATCGTGGGTATTATTTGGGTACAGTTAGCCGAGAGAAGAATACCTATTCAGTATTCTAATCGAACAACTAGTGCGTATGGGGCCCAGCAGTCATTTTTGCCTATTAAAATAAATAGTGCCGGAGTAATTCCTGTAATATTTGCCTCGGTCTTAACATCAATACCGGGAACAATTGTTACCTTAATTGGTAATGAGACGGCAATAAATTTTGTCAATAATTATATTATGTATACATCTCCTACAGGTTTCTTGCTATATATTGTCCTTATTTTTGCTTTTTCTTACTTTTATACTTTCCTTAGTATGAATCCGGAGGAAATGAGTAAGAATTTAAATAAAAATGGCGGATATATACCTGGGGTAAGACCAGGAGTTGATACCAGCAATTATATTAGTAAAACATTATCAAGACTTACTTTAGTTGGGGCTATCTTTTTAGTAATTTTAGCAGGACTTCCCGTGTTAATTTCAGGATTTACTAATTTACCTTCTAGTGTAAGTTTGGGGGGAACTGGTATATTAATTGTGGTCGGAGTTGTAATTGAGACATATAAGCAAATAGAAAGTAGTTTAACGGCTAGAGGTTATGCCGAACGTAAAAAGAGGTATCGATAAAATGAAAAATATCATTTTTATCGCTCCTCCTGCCGCAGGCAAGGGAACAATTAGTGATTATTTAGTTAAAAACTATCATTATGAACATCTTTCTACGGGAGATTTACTTAGAGATGAAGTTGCTAGTGGTAGTCTACTAGGTAAGGAAATTGATAAGATTATTTCATCAGGAAATTTTGTCAGTGATGAATTAATGATTCAGTTAGTTGCTAAGGAACTTGATAAACTTAGAGATAGACCTTTTATTTTAGATGGTTTTCCTAGAACTATTGAACAAGCTCAAAGGTTAGAGGAAATGTTGATAAGTTTAGGACTTACTAACAATGTGGCAATTTATCTTGATATTGATATTGATACTGCTACCAAAAGGGCTTTGGGAAGAGTTGTTTGTCCTAATTGTAAGAGAAGTTATAATATTTATAATGAAGAATTAAAACCTTTAAGGGATAATATTTGTGATGATTGTGGAGTTTTTCTTGAAAAAAGAAGTGATGATACGGAAGAAACATTTAAAATGCGGTTTCAAAAGTATTTAGAGAAAACAAGTCCTATCGTGGATTATTATGAGAAAAAAAATAGGTTGGCTAAAGTTAGAGCAACTGATGATTTAAAAACAATTTATAATAATGTTATATTAGAGGCGAAAAATGATTAGTATTAAAAGTGAGCGAGAAATTAATTTAATGAGAGAAGCTGGTAGACTTAATTATTTGACGCATGAAGAAGTTAAAAAACATATTAAACCGGGCGTTAAAACGAAAGACTTGGATAAAGTTGCTTATCAGTTTATAACCCATAATCATGCTCGGCCATCTTTTTTGAACTATGAAGGCTATCCAGCGAGTATTTGTGTATCAATAAATGATGAAGTAGTTCATGGAATACCGGGAGAAAGACGAATTAAAGAGGGAGATGTTGTCTCAATCGATATAGGCGTCGAATTAGAAGGATATCATAGTGATGCGGCAAGAACCTATGTGGTTGGCAAAGCTAGTCAGGAAATATGTGATTTGGTAAAAAATACCGAACTTGCTTTGTACGAGGGCTTGAATAAAATTCGGGAAGGTGCTAAAATAGGAGATATTGGTGCCTCTATTGAAGATTTTGCCCATAAACATGGTTTAAGCGTAGTGGAAGAACTCGTTGGTCATGGGGTGGGAACAAATATTCATGAAGATCCGGATGTACCAAATTATGGACGGGCGAAAACAGGTGTTACCTTAAGAGCAGGTATGGTTTTAGCAGTAGAACCAATGCTTAATCTTGGTAGTAGATATGTATATCTTCATGATGATGATTGGACAATATCAACTGACGATGAACTTCCTAGTGCCCATTTTGAACATACAGTTCTTGTTACCAAAGATGGATATGAAATATTAACAGGAGAGATTAGCAAATGAAAAAAAATTATAAAAGTGATGTTAGTGGGAAAGCAAAAGAAGAAAAAATTGAAGTGGAAGGAAAAGTAATTGAAGTCCTTAAGGGCAGTGATTACTTAGTGGAACTTCAAAATGGATTTACTGTAAAAGCCTACGTTTCTGGTAAAATGCGAGTAAATATGATTCGTATTCTACCAGGTGATACAGTAACAATTGAGC
>CALVHY010000029.1 GCA_944329205.1 uncultured Bacilli bacterium
ATTATTATTGAAGTAGATAAAGAAATATCTTCCGAACATGACTTAGAATTAAGTATTCTTGCTAATCTTGAGTTTTTCTTTAAACAACTTGGAGATGGTTTTACCTATGTTGGGCATCAATATAAACTAAGTGATGGAAAGAAAAATTACTATATTGATATGCTTTTGTTTAATTTTAAAATAAACTCGTTTGTAGTTGTAGAACTAAAATTGCGTCCTTTAAAAAAAGAAGATAAAGCCCAAATGGAATACTATATGAAATTAGTTGATGAGCAATTTAAAGGACCTCATCATAACAAAACAATAGGTATTATCATTACCAAAGAAAGTGATAAACTAATTGCCAATTTCATTAAAAGTAAAGAAATTATACCACTTACATATAAACTTGAACCAAAGGAGACATCATATGAATGAAGAAACCTATTATCAAGAAATAGAACATTTAATCAAAAAGAATGAAATAAGTAAAAAAGCAAGAAGATTAGAAGAAAATAATGATACGGTAACTACTTATTGGCATGTAGGACAATTAATTGTTGAAGCTCAAGGTGGAGAAAAACATGCCAAATATGGTGATGAATTAATTAAGAAATGGTCCGTCTGACTTACAGAACAATATGGAAAAGGATATGATACCACTAATTTACGTAAATTTCGTCAATTTTATTTATGTTTTTCAAAACGCGCTACACTGTGGCGCACTTTGAGCTGGAGTCATTATAAAAGAATATTACCTATAAAAGATGAGAATAAACGGAATTATTATATTAATATATGTATTAAAAACCATTTATCAGAAAGAGAACTAACAAAAGAAATAAAATCTAATTCCTATGAAAGACTAATAAATAAACCAAAGAAAATAGATATTATTTCTCCTCAAACATATTCGATCACGACTAACATGAAAAACCCAATTATAATTGAAGCGGATAAAGAAATAACCTCAGAACAAGACTTAGAGTTAAGCATACTCGCTAATCTTGAGTTTTTCTTTAAACAACTTGGAGATGGTTTTACCTATGTTGGTCATCAAAATAAACTAAGTGATGGGAAGAAAAATTACTATATTGATATGCTTTTGTTTAATTTTAAAACAAACTCGTTTGTAGTTGTAGAACTAAAATTTCGTCCTTTAAAAAAAGAAGATAAAGCCCAAATGGAATACTATATGAAATTAGTTGATGAGCAATTTAAAGAACCTCATCATAACAAAACTATTGGTATCATTATCACCAAAGAAAGTGATAAACTAATTGCCAATTTCATTAAAAGTGAAGAAATCATACCTTTAACTTATAAACTAGAAAAAACAATATAAAGCTAGAATAATGAACTACATTTTGATAAAATAAAAAAGGAGGGATTAAAATGTATGCGTATTGTATTATTGAATATCCTGTAAAATCTTTAGATAAAGCCTTTACCTATAAAGTACCATCAAATTTAATAGATAAATTAAAAGTTGGCATGAAAGTATTAGTTCCCTTTAATAATCGCTACATTCATGGTATTGTCTTAAAACTTACAAATACTTATGAAGGGGATTATGACTTAAAAGAAATAGCTAGCATTGAAGACGAATTTTTAATATTAAATAAAGAATTACTTATGCTAGGGAGCTATATGCAGAGCATCACTTTATGCAATCTAATTACCGCTTATCAAACTATGCTTCCAAGTGCCTTAAAAGTAAAAGAACAAACCAAAGATTATAATGAATATGAAAAAATTATTCACTTAAATAAACCCAAAGAAGAAATTGAAAAGTTTATAAAAACTCACAAAAAAAGCAATAAAACCAAAATCTTAAGTGATTTATTAGACCAAGATGAAATAAACAGGAAAGATGCAAATGCAAGCAGTTTAAGAGAATTAATAAAGCTTGGGTTAGTAAAAGAAGAAAAAAGAATAAAGAAAAGTGTCTATGTAAAAGGAACTAAAAATACCAAAGTACTAACGGAAGAACAACAACATGCTTTTAATACCATTGCTAATTCCTTTGATGTTGCGAAAACTTTTCTTTTATATGGAGTAACCGGAAGTGGCAAAACCCAAATTTATATCAAACTAATTGAAAACGTAATTGCTAGGGGTAAAACAGCTTTACTCTTAGTTCCTGAAATCAGTTTAACTGAGCAAATTGTAAGTATATTTTATGATGCTTTTGGAAGTGATGTTGCTATCCTTCATAGTGGATTATCTATAAAAGAAAAGTATGAAGAATATTTAAAAATCTTAAAAGGAGAAATAAAAATTGTGATTGGTACTCGGAGTGCTGTTTTTGCTCCCCTAACCAATATAGGTATCATTATTATGGATGAAGAACATAGCGATACCTATAAGCAAGATAATACTCCAAGATATCATGCCCGGGATATTGCCATCAAAAGAAGTGAATATCATCATTGCCCGTTAGTGCTTGGTAGTGCGACACCTTCATTAGAATCCATGGCTAGAGCCCAAAAGAAAGTGTATGAACTAATTACATTAAAGCATCGGGCCAATAATTTACCTCTTCCCGAAGTATCTATTGTTGATATGAAAAATGAACTACAAAAAAGAAATTTTACCATTAGTGAATTACTAGATACAAAAATAAAAGAACGTTTAGAAAAAAAAGAACAAGTTATATTATTATTAAATAGAAGAGGTTTTTCCACTTTTATCACTTGCAGTAATTGTGGATTTACTTACAAGTGTCCGTATTGTGAAATATCATTGACTTACCATAAAAATGCGAATACCCTTAGATGCCATTACTGTGGTTATACTAAAATCAAAGATGATATTTGTCCAGAATGTCATGAAAGAGGATTAAATTACATGGGTATGGGTACAGAAAAGTTAGAGCAAATTATAAAAGAAAAATATCCGGATGCTAAAGTTATTCGCATGGATGCGGATACTACGACCAAAAAAGGAGCTCATGATAAAATTATCAAAGCTTTTAAAAACGAAGAATACAACGTTTTAATTGGAACCCAAATGATTAGCAAAGGCCTAGATTTTCCCAAATGCACTTTAGTAGGTATAATTAATGCCGATAGTAGTCTAAATATTCCCGATTTTCGAAGCAGTGAACGCACTTTTAGTTTGCTTGATCAAGCATCCGGTAGGGCAGGTAGAAGTACCATCCCCGGGTCGGTTGTAATTCAAACCTTTAATCCCGATAATGAAACAATAAAAGCGGTAAAAAATCATGACTATGACGAGTTTTATGCTAAAGAAATGAAGGTAAGAAAAATACTCAAGTATCCTCCATACTATTATTTAGCCAATATAAAAATAGCTAGCAAAGATTATCATGTCGCAGCAACTGAGGCAAGTAAGATCAAAAAATACTTAGAAAATAATTTGGATAAGTCAAGTATTATTCTAGGACCAAGCACAGCCTCTAATTTCAAAAGAAACAACATTTATCGCTTTAGTATTACCATTAAATATCGCTTCGATGATAAATTAATGAAAACCCTAAAATATTTAGATGGAATATATATGACCACCAAAAATTGTTTCTTAGAGTTAGATATTAATCCTCTTCGCATATAAAAATGAATAAAAAAGAAACTTCTTTCCCATAAATAAAAGGAAAGGAGTTTTTTTAATGGCTAGATACAAAGTAGATATTACCGGAATTAATACAAACGAATTAAAAGTATTAAATAGTAGTGAAATGATTAAATTATTTGAAAGGTACCATAATGGCGATTTAAGTGCTAAAGAAGAGTTAATTAATGGAAATTTAAAACTAGTATTAAGTATTTTACGAAGTTTTAACAAAGGTGCTTATAACATGGATGACTTATTTCAAGTAGGGGTAATTGGCTTAATTAAAGCCATTGATAATTTTGATTTATCTTATAACTTAAAACTATCCACTTATGCTGTACCTTTAATTCTTGGGGAAATAAAAAGATATATCAGAGATAACAACAGTATTCGTATTAGTAGATCAATTAAGGATTTAGCCTATAATATCTTAAGGTATAAGGAAGCCTACTTCAACAAGCATGGAGTAGAACCAACCAATCAAGAAATAGCCAGGGAATTAGATGTAGAAGAATATAAAATTGCTCAAGCTTTAGACAGTCTAAAAGACCCGATGAGTATTTTTGAACCCATTTATAATGATGGAGGCGATACTATTTATTTAATGGATCAAATCGCGGATAAAAAAGATTTAAATAGTGACAAAGACATGTTAATTTCCCTAAGAAGAGCCTTAAATAAGATCAAAGAGCGAGAACGAGAAATATTAATTGAACGTTATATTATTGGCAAAACCCAAATGGAAATAGCAGCATCTTTAAACATTAGTCAAGCCCAAGTTTCAAGAATTGAGAAAAATGCCATTTTAAGTTTAAAAAGAATGATTAAATAGCTTTACAACCCCTAAAAAAAATAATATAATACTCTATAAGGAGTTGATATTTTTGACAAGTAATGTTGCTTTAAAAAGAATCGTAGCATACATCATTGATTATTTAGTAATTACGCTTATAAGTTCAGCTTTAGTTTATTTAACCTTTATTAATCCAAGGTATGATGAATACGTATCAGCCTCAAATACTTATAACGATATCTTACAAGATTACTACAATGGCGACATAGATGCTAACGAATTTTCTAATCAAACAGAAGAGTTAAGTTATGAATTAAATGTTAATGGCTATGTTTACACAATAGGTTCAATTATCATTGTTTTCTTATATTTTGGTGTTTTTGCCTATTTTACCAAAGGTCAAACTTTAGGAAAGCGAATTATGAATATTAAAATAGTAGGTAATAAATGCCAAGAATTAAAATTACATAACTATTTTATTAGAGCGTTTATCTTAAATGGCGTAATATTAAATATTTTAACTTTAGTTGCTATTTGCTTTAAAGAAAGTACTTATTTAACTATTTACACTATAGCTTCCAACTTTGATATGGCTTTAATGATTATTCTCTTTTTAATGATTTTATTCTATAAAGACGGAAGAGGACTCCATGACATTCTAGCCGGTACCAAAGTAATTGATCTAAAAGCACCAGTTGTAGAAAAGTCGGTAGAAGAATCGTCAAAAGAAGTTAAATCAAAAACTGAAGAAAAGCTTGAGGAAGAAAAAGTAGAAGTAATCAAACCAAAGAAACCAAAAACAACTAAGAAAAAAGATGAAAAATAAGTTGTCCTGTTTATATCTTAAAAAACATAACTCGTATTTTTAGAGTTATGTTTTTAAATTCCTTTTTAAAGCTTAGCAAGGCAAAAGCTAAACTTTCTTTCTTTTTCTCCCATCTTTTCTAATAAAAGGATAGTCTTTGGAAATTTTAAAAATTCCTTTTTCATTTCTCACAAAAATTTGCTTGTGAGGCATTGTTGTTAAAACTATTTTTAATTCACAGTCCTTGTCCAAAAAATAAACATCCTTTGTCTTATCATTAAATTCATTTTGCATAAACACCTCTACTGCCCCAAAGAGGGGCTAATTCATTAAAATTATAAATATTATCAAGTATAATGTCAATAATAAAACTTGATGAGGTAGTGATTTATGAAATTAAAAGCAAACGATTATTCTTCTAATGAGATAATTAAAATTGTCAGAGAATGGTCTGAATTAACTCAAGAGGAATTTGCCAAAACAATTGGCAAAAGCTATGGAGCCATCAAAAAATATGAACAAGGGGAAAGAAATTTTACCTTTGAAACATTCATGAAAATATGTAAAAAGCATCATATCAATGTGATTCTTGAAAAAAGAAACTAATTTATTGTTCTTTATTATTATCTTGATAAACGTATATTTCCGTTACTTTTCCAAGCAGAGCTTTCGTATAACGCATATCTTTAATATCGGCTGGTGCATCATCAACGCGTCCTTCATATAAAACATCTGTATCATTTAAAATAACTTTAATATTCATTTTTTTAAAACTGTCAATTTTGCCATAAGTTTTCAAAATAACACCTCTTTGTAATTTTATTTTAACATGTTTTTCTAAATTTGCAAGCGAGAGAAACAAAATTAATTAGTAAAAATGTTACGTAAAAAGAAAAAGCCCCGTAAATACGGAGTAAATTTCATAATGGTGCTGAATGACTGAATTGAACAGTCCTCTGATGCTTACCATGCATCCGTTTTACCACTAAACTAAATCAGCGTATTTAAATTATAACAAAAATATAGTTTTCATGCAACATCTATGTTATAATTTATGTGAAAGGTTGTGTTTTTGTGAATGTACCGAATCATGTTGCCATAATTATGGATGGTAATGGCAGATGGGCCCAAAAGCGAGGCTTAAAACGAAGTATGGGCCATAAAGAAGGTAGTAAAACGTTAGAAAAATTAGCTCTGCATGCGATTGACATGGGTGTTAAAATATTAAGTGTTTATGCTTTTTCAACTGATAATTTTAAAAGGGATAAAGAAGAAGTTGATTATTTAATGGATTTAGTTGTTAAATATTTTAACACCAAATTCGAAAAGATTAATAAAAAAGGAATAAAAGTGGTAATATCAGGCCGTAAAACAAATTTAAGAGCAGATGTCATAGATGCTATAAATGGGATTGAAGAAAAAACGCAAAACAACACTACCGGCATTCTTAATATTTGCTTAAATTACGGGGGTCAAGAAGAAATTGTTGATGGGGCCATCAAACTTGCCGAAGATATTAAAAACGGTTTAGATGTAAGTAATTTTAAAAGAGAAGATTTTTACAAATATATGTATCACGAATTACCACCAATTGATTTATTAATAAGAACAGGTGGCGAAAAACGTGTAAGTAATTTTATGTTATATGAGATGAGTTATGCTGAGTTTTATTTTACCACCACTTACTTTCCTGATTTTGATAAATCAGAATTTAATAAAGCTTTATTTACCTATGAAAATAGAGATCGCCGTTTTGGAGGCATAAATGATCAAAAGCATAATTAATTTTTTTGATCAGCATCGAATATTGTTAGTCATCAGTATTCTTTTTTTCATAGTTATTATTTTTATCGGTATTAATTCTTATCTTTTTTTTCATCACCAATTTTCCCCTTTAACTTGTACCCAAAGTATTGATGATGAATATTGTTATTATGAAGATACAATCATTTTTAAAAATCCTGAAAATAGTAAAAATGCTTTTTTTAAGCAGTATAATACGGAAATACTTGAATTACAAGAAACTTATAACTTAGCAGAATTTAATTTTTACACTGCTTATTATTATCTTGTTGCCTCTCGCTTAAATACCCAAGTTACTGGTGAGGATGAAATTCTTGAAAATTTTTTTCAGGAATATACTGATACTTATAATATTGAAGCTTTTTATTTTAAAAATATTTTCTATTTCGAGCTTTTTTACCCATATAAAATTTATTAAATATCTTTTACTTTTTATAGTTTTGTAGTATAATACATTTAGTTTGTGATGGGGAGGATTACAATGAAATTTAAAATAACACCAAAAGACTTTTTAATGTTTTGTATATATTGTATTTTATTACTATATTTATGTGCGATTGCTGTTTTAAATTTTTCTTCTTTTATTAACGAAGGTGAATTTTATGGCTTACTCCCATTCGAAGCTTTTACAGGGGATTATATTATTGTAACCTTATTTATGTTTATCGTTGCTTTAATTTTGATTTTCACTAGTGTTTCTTCTTATATTTTTAACAAAGAAAAGGGGCCTGGATTTGGCATTAAGCTAGGGGAAAAACAGGAAAGTGGTTATGCTAGATGGGCAACTGAAAAAGAAATTAAAAATGATACTGATGTTGAGCGTGTCGATCCGGAAGCCGAAACCTTAAATGCTGCGGGTATCCCCCTAATTAATAATGGCAAAGAAATATGGGTGGATAACGGAGAGTATCACAACCTCGTTATTGGTTCTACTGGTTCCGGTAAAACGCAGACAATCGTTAAACCGATGGTAAACTTACTTGCGAAAAAAGGGGAGTCAATGATTATCACTGACCCGAAAGGCGAAATTTATAAGTATGCTGCCTCAGCCTTAAAAGAAAGAGGATACAAAATTATTGTTTTAAACTTTAGAGAACCAGCCCATGGTAATGCTTGGAACCCTCTAACTTTGCCATACAAATATTTTAAAGCTGGTAATTCTGATAAAGCTACAGAATTATTAGACGACGTAGCTTTAAATATTTTGTATGATCAATCAAAGAAAAGCAATGATTCTGACTTCTGGGAAAAATCTGCCGCTGATTATTTTTCCGGTTTAGCTTTGGGCTTATTTTATGATGCCAAAGAAAAAGAAGTAAATTTAAATAGTATTAATTATATGTCAAGTATTGGCGAAGAGCGTTATGCTACCAGCAATTACATTAAAGAATACTTTAATTTAAAAGGAGCAGAATCAAGTCCTTATATCTTTGCTTCTAATACGATTAATGCTCCTAATGAAACCAAGGGTGGTATTTTATCTACTTTCCGCCAAAAAATCCGTCTTTTCTCATCAAGAGAATCTTTAAGTGAAATGCTAGCTTATAGTGATTTTAATATGACAGATATTGGCCGTGAAAAAACCGCCGTCTTCATGATCATTCATGATGAGAAAAAAACATATCACTCCTTAATGACAATCTTTATTAAACAGTGTTATGAGACCTTGATAGATGTTGCCCAAGAAAATGGGGGGAAACTACCATACCGAACCAACTTCATTTTAGATGAGTTTGCCAACATGCCTCCTTTAAAAGACGTCGATTCTATGGTTAGTGCTGCACGTTCTCGAGATATTAGATTTACCTTTATCATTCAAAATTTTGCTCAATTAAATGATGTTTATGGCAAAGAAGTTGCCGAAATCATCAAAGGTAACTGTGGTAATTTAGTCTATTTAATATCAACTGAACTAGCCGCCTTAGAGGAAATATCCAAAATGTGTGGAGAAGTTAAATCTAAAGAAAAGGACAAAACGGCATCTACACCTCTTGTAACGGTATCAGATTTACAAAAATTAAAATTATTTCAAGCCATTATCATTAGACTTCGTATGAATCCTTTTAAGACTAAATTAGAACCTGATTTTAAAATGGATTGGGGAATGAAGCGGGAAGAAGCCGCATATCCCACTCGTGAAATTAAGAAAATTGAACTATTTGATTTAAAGAAATTTGTTACCGAAGAAAAAAGAAAACAGATGATGACCAACCTAGAAAATAACAATAATAATTCGACGCCATTTAGTAGTAACTTTGGTAATCCTTTTACAAGTGGCATGCCAAATCCTTTTTCTCCTTCAACAAGTATAGGCCCGTCCCCAATTAATTCCCTGCCTCATACCGATGTAAATCAACCATTTAGTTCTAATCCTATGTTTAATAAACCGATGAGTAGTTTATCTGATATGGATATAGATCAAATGATGAAAGACATTGATCGCCGATTAAAGGAATTAGATGAAGAAGAAGCAAGACAAAAAGAACAAATGGCCCAAGTTGCTAAGGAACCTCAAGTCGAACTTCCTAAAGAAATTGATTCTCCCCTAGAAAAGAAGACTAAAGAAGAAAACCATCCAAAAGCAGATTCCGAGGAACCTTCTAATCAAGCTCCAGCTAAGCCTAAAATCAATGTTGATGCCGACAGTATTATTGTAAGTGATAATGTCATAACTGACGATGAATTCTTTGATGATTTCTTTAACTAAAATAAGGCTATTTAATTAAGCCTTGTTTTTTTATATACATAATATAATACTGGTGAATTGTATGAAAAGATTAAATATAAATGATTATTATAAAAACATGGGCCTTCTAATCGATATTGAGCATCCTCTTGATTATGCTAAATACCACCATCCCGATAGTATTAATATTCCTTATGAAAAACTTTTATTAAACTATAAAACTTTACTTGATAAAAACAAACGCTATTTTCTTGTTTGCCACAAAGGCACTAAATCAAGAAAAGCAGTAAGTATATTAGAATACTACGGCTATGATGTAACCCAAATGAGTTATGAATAATTAGCAAAATGTAAAGTTTAAAAACTTTATATTTTTTTCCTTGCTTAAATCTTACTTATGTGTTATATTATAATTGTATTAGTACATATAATACAATTAAGGAGAGTTTTATATGATTGAAATCAAAAATTTATCTAAAAGCTTTTATGGTCAAGATTATGTTTTAGAAAATTTGCATTGTACGATCAAAGATAATGCCATTTATGGTTTAGTCGGAGCTAATGGAGCTGGTAAATCAACTTTATTAAGGTTAATTAACAGTATTTATACTCCCGATGATGGTATAATTTTAATTGATAATGAATCAGCATATGACAATGAATCTTTAAAACAACAAATGGTTTTTGTCCCTGATGACTTATATTTTTATCCTGGTTATAGTTTAATGGATATGGCTGAATATTATAAATCTTTATATCATGCTTTTGACATTAATTATGTTATTAATGTTGCCAATGTTTTAAAATTAAATTTAAATGCTAAAATAAGTAGTTTTTCCAAAGGCATGAAAAGACAATGTGCTTTAATATGTGCTTTAGCCACCAATGCTAAATATATGTTTTTTGATGAAACATTTGATGGTTTAGATCCCGTTGTTAGAAAATATTTTAAAAAGCTTTTGGCCGCAGCTATGAGCAAAAACGATACAACTATAATTATGACATCACATAATTTAAGAGAACTTGAAGATATATGTGATAATCTAGGTTTATTATATAAAGGTAATATTTTATTTGAAAGTGATATAGATTCCCTAAAAACAAACATGTTTAAAGTTCAAATATCGCTAAAAGAAGACTTTAACAAAAAAACTTTCAAAAAACTAAAAATTCTTTCCTACAAAAAAATTGGCAGTGTTGCTACTTTAATTATAGATGAAGAAGGAAAAGATAGTCGCCAGTATTTAGAAAGTCTAAATCCGTTAATCTTAGATTATCTACCCCTTACTTTAGAAGAAGTATTTATTTATCAAATGGAGGCATTAGGTTATGAATTTGAAAATCTTGTTTAATTTTCCTTTTTTTAAAGAAAATATTAGGAAATCTAAAGGCTTATTAGCTTTCTTACTTGGAGTAATTCCCATCATAAATATAATTTTTTTAATAATTGTTTTGACGAGCAAGACCAGTAGTCTTTTAACATTTAACTTATTAAGTATCGTAACTTATCTCGGCTTAATATTTATTCCTCTTGCTTTATCATTAACCTTATTTGGTTTTGTCTTCAAAAAAAAGAGTGTAGACTTTGTTATGTCTAAACCTATTAGTCGTAAGTCTCTATTTATAACTAACACTTTAGGCGGTATCATCATTATTTTGATATTCATGTTAATTAACACTTTAATATTCGGTTTATTTAGCCTGCTTTTTTCTAGTATCACCATTCCTTTCGCCTTATTGCTAGATTATTTTATCTTTTGGTTAGTATCTTATATCTTTATGTTTATTATAAGTAATTTAGCCATTATTTTAGCTGGTAATTTTCTAACTAGTTTAGTTATTTTAATAATTTTAATTTGTATTATTCCTTATTTATTGATTGTTAATTATGTAGCTCATGATAATTATGCTAGCTATAACTACATTGTTTGTGATAATGAGGAATGCCAGCCTGATAATTATTATTGTTATAATGATACCAATTGTGAAGCCCACTTACTAAATAATGAATATATGCTTTATTATCAAAAATATTTTAATTATCATTTCATCTCTCCCTTTCAAATCGGAAATACGCCTACTTTTTATAATAATCTAAGTATAATTAAAATGCTTCTTTTAAGTATTATTTATGGTTTATTAGGTTATTACTTATTTCAAAAAAGAAAAATGGAAAACAATGAAACTAGTTTTAAGAGTTCTGTTGCTCACTATGTAGTAAAGGGAATTACTTTACTACCTGTATGTTTACTAACTTTCTTTATCTTAGAATCGGCACCTGCCATCGGCTGGCTCATATCAATCGCCTGCATCATTATTTATTCCATCATCTACGATTTAATTACCAAAAAAGAAATATACAAGTTTGTTTATTCAACGCTACTTAGTTTGTTGCTATTCTTAATCTTTACGGGCTTCTATTATTTAGACTTTAGGGTTACAGATAACTCTGAGGAAACAATCAAACATATTGATACTATTATCTACGAAGGAATGCCGATAACAGACGAATCTATAAAAAATCAAATTATCAAATCTTTTCTTAATATCAATGCTGAGTCCTATTTCAATAATTATAATTTTACATTTACTGTAGGCAACCAAAAATATCGTATCAATAGTGATATAACCCCATCTTTGGAAAAAACCTTAAATGCCCAATTACAAGAGTACAATGAAAAAAGAATTAAAGAATTTGCCTTTGATCACATAAGTTATCTGGAATATAATGACACTTTAATACCAGTTACGAAAGAGTTAGTAAGCTTAATTAAAGCCGCTCTTGAAAATATTACGCATTTTGATTTAGAAACAATAGAAGATAAAGAACTATTATATATCTATTGCTACCAAAATCATGATTATGAAAGCATTTTTATTCCCGTAAAATTAAGTGAACAATTATATCAAAAAATACTTACTTATCAAAACGAGTTATTTATTAATTACAAAGAAGAAAATTCCGACAAATCATATTCCTACTACGAATTATATGCTTATGAAAATGACTTATTTACTGAATTAGATTATTATCTATTCAATTATGTTATAAATAGTAATGAACAAGCCTTTTTAAAGTACTTAAAAAATGAAAATGAAACTAACATAAACAAAGAAAATGGTTATATTAGAATTTATGATTTAAAAGATTATACCGTCACTATTAGTGATATCAACCACTTTTATGAAGAATTTAATCTTTATAAAGAAAAATTAAGTTCTAATCAGGAGTATCAAGATTTAATAAAAGAGTATCAAGAAATGATTGATAATGGAGTGTCTTTTGAATGAATATAAACATTGATTATAGCCAAAGAGAACCCATTTATGCTCAAATTGTTAAAGAAATTGAAAAACAAATTACTCTAGGTATATTAAAGCCAAACACGCAAATACCTAGTGTTCGCTCTTTAGCTTATGAGCTTGGTATAAATCCCAATACTGTCAAAAAAGCTTACGATCTTTTAGAAGAAAATAATCTAATTATAACAAAATCAACCAAAGGGACTTTTATTAGTAACGATATAAGTAAAGCCCGAAAATTAAAAATTGCAGAATTAACCATTAAACTAAAAGAAATAAAAAAAGAATTAGAAAACTATGGTTTAACCGAAGAAGAAATAATAAAAAGGCTAAAATAAATAATTTGATTCGACATTTTTTATAGCAAAAATTATAAATTTCCTATTTAAGAGTTGACTAAACTTAGATTTTTGATATAATTAATTTAGAAGGTGACAATCATGAAATTAAATAAAAAAGGATTTACTTTAGTTGAATTATTAAGTGTAATTGTAATTTTATCGGTAATTGTGTTAATTGCCACTAATGCTGTTGTACCCATGGCTGATAGCGCTAAAAAGCAAGTTTTAGCTATGGAAGCTAACTCTTTAGTCAGAGCTGCGCAAATCCTTTATGTTCAAGAAAGTTCTTCAAGTTCTACTTGTTATTCCTATGATGAAATTATTAATGCTGGTTTAATTGAAAAAGACGATGATGCTTATACTGGAAGCATTTCCATAGAAGTAGATAGTGATGGTAATTATGCTTATAAAATATGGTTATCTAATGGCCAATATATAGTTGATGGAGCCTCACCTGATATAACTAGTGATGATGTAGAAACCTCTGCCGCAGATGCTTCCACAACTTGCAGTGTTAACTAATCTAGTTTAAAACTAGATTTTTTTCTTATCTTATTTTATAATATATACAGGTGATAAAATGATTATTGGTTCTCATGTATCTTTTAGCCGTGATGGTTTACTCGGCAGTGTTAAAGAAGCCTTAAGTTACAATGCTAATACTTTTATGTTTTATACGGGTGCTCCGCAAAATACTATTCGTAAACCAATTGATGCTCTAAATATCATCGCCGCTAAAAAGCTTATGCAAGAAAATGATATTGATATTAATAATGTTATATGTCATGCTCCCTATATTATTAATTTAGCCAATAACTTAGATGAAAAAAAGTATGATTTTAGTATTTACTTTTTAGCCCAAGAAATTAAAAGATGTGAAGAAATGCACGTGAAATATATTGTCCTTCATCCAGGATCTAGTGTTGGAATAGAAAGAAGTATCGCCCTAGATAATATTGTTTTTGCCCTAAACAAAATTCTAAAAAATGATTCTAGTGTAACAATCCTTTTAGAAACCATGGCTGGTAAAGGTACGGAAATAGGGTGTACTTTAGAGGAAATAAAATATTTAATTGCTAATGTTGCCAAAAAAGAGTTAATTGGTGTTTGCCTAGATACATGTCACTTAAATGATGCTGGTTACGACTTAAAAGATTTTGACGCTTTTTTACAAACATTTGATACCGTTATTGGCCTAAATTATCTCAAATGCCTTCATCTTAACGATAGTAAAAATCCTCTTAATTCTCACAAAGATCGTCATGCTAACATCGGTTTTGGCCAAATCGGTTTTGATACTCTTATAAATATTATTTATAACGAAAAATTAGCCAATATTCCCAAAATATTAGAAACCCCATATATTGGCGATACCGATGAAGATAAAAAAAGAATTTATCCTCCCTATAAATTTGAAATAGCCATGATTAAAGATAAAAAATTTAACCCTAATATGCTAAATGATATTAGAGCTTACTATAAAGACAATTAAGTCTTTTTTTTATTGTAAATATTTTGGTTCATCAATTCTTCCTAAAAGGTAATCAGCCGATATTTTATATTCTTTACATATTTGATATAAAAAAGAAGTAAGTATGATTGTTTTGCCATTTTCATAAGCCGAAATAACCGAATGCGTAGTATTTAAAGTATGGGCTAATTGTTCCTGAGATATTTTTTTCTCAGTACGTAGCTCTTTTAAACGTAATTTAAAAAGTTCATTATTTATATCACTCCTAGTTTTAGAATAAAAGCGTTTTTTATTAAGTCCTAGCAAATAATCAATCGAAGTTTTAAAGTAATTACTTAAATTATTTAAATGATTTACAGGAATTACTTTATCTGCAATTTCATATTGCGCATATAATCCTCGGGAAATGCCTAAAAATTCAGCCACACTTTTCTGTTTTAAATTATTACTTTCTCTCAACTCTTTTATAATGTCTGAATATTCCATAAACTTCACCAACATAATTTTCTCATGGCAACCTAATCTTTTGAAAAAATGCACCCAAATGCGACATTTTTGTTGACTTTTTACATTTACTTGATTATAATTTAAATATAAGCTAGGAAACTAACCATATCATAGCTTATCTTAAACCAAAAAGAAATGAAGTAGAACTTAACAAAGAGGTAGCGTTATGAAAATAGAGACTTTAAAAAAGAATCATTTAACAAGAAATATTATTATAGGAGTAATCGTAATAGCGTTAATTACAACATTAATATTAAATTTTACAAGAGCAAAATATCGGGTAACTGAATCTTTTCCTTTAATTAATGGAACAATAACATTTAATAATGCTGATTTAAATGTTATTGCTATGTATCAAGAAAATGATTTAGGGGAATATGAAAGTATAAATACAGTACCTGTTAGTGGTTACACCTTAAATGAGACGGAAAGCTACTGTGAAGTTAATGGTGAAAAAGATAGCACAATTCCTATGAATTACGAAAATGAAAAAGTATATATTGGTATAAATACAAAAGGCACTAAATGTTATTTGTATTTTGACATTCAAGTGTTAGCAAGCGATACAATACTAGCAGGTAAGACAATTCAGGAAAGAACTGACTTTAGCACAACATTAACATCAAACACTAATGGCACAATATACCAAGCACCGGATGGGGATGGAACAAGTTATTACTTTGCAGGAGCCAATACCGAAAATTGGCTTTCCTTTGCGGGATTCTATTGGCGGATCATCAGGATTAATGGTGATGGAACAGTTAGAATCATCTATAATGGCACCAGTACAAGTACCACAGGAACAAGTACCCAGTTAGCTAGTACAAGTGCATTCAATAGTACGCGTACTGATAATATGTATGTAGGATATATGTATACCAGTGGAGAGGTACATGGCTTAGGAAGAAGTAGTACCATCAAAGGAAGAGTAGATGAATGGTACCAAGATAATATAGCAACTAGTACAGACTACACCAACAATATATCAACAACCACTGGTTTCTGTGGAGATCGAACATCAACTACGAGTTCAAGCGGAGCACCAAATGATACAGGAGGAACAGGAAGAACCGACACATATTATGGAGCAAGATATAGGTTGTATACAAATAAGACACCAACATATGATTGCCCTGATCCTGATAACGATCTATATACCGTCGATGGCGCAGGAATCGGAAATGAAGCGTTAACGTATCCAGTCGGATTAATCACAGCCGATGAAGTATCGTACGCAGGTGGTGTAAGGGGTTCAAATAATACAAGTTATTACCTATATACGAACAGTAATTATTGGACAATGTCTCCGTATCTCTTTGATGCGGCGTACAACGACGCTTACGTGTTCTATGTGGGTTCGAATGGCAACCTGTACAACAACTACGTGAATCCCACGTACGGGGTGCGCCCAGTATTAAATCTGAAGGCTGATGTGCAGTTAACGGGCAGTGGCAGTGCCTCTGATCCGTTTGCTGTAAATTAAATGTAAATTTACATTAAATATACAAAAACTGGTAAACAATTGTTTATCAGTTTTTTAAATAAATGAAGAATAACGAGCACTATATTCTAAGAATAATTTTTTTATTTTTTCAAAATTATCTTTACTAAAGCGATCTTGATAGCGATCTAAATTAAGTAATTTAGGATTTCTAATAACTTGTTCCCAATTTTTACTTATAAATTCATAAACAAAATTTAATTCTTCCTGACTCAAATGAATATTCTTACTCACAGCAAAATTATTAACATCCTGAATCGTCATTCTTCCCATATATGCTTTAATTAAATTATACATTATATCACCTAATATATTGTATGAAAAAAATTATTTTTTAAATACTAATAATGGTGAAGTCTATGCCAAAAAAACTAATTATAATCTTAAGTTTATTATCTTTAATCTTTATCTTTTTTTTATATCGCATCTATGATTTAGCTTATCTTCATCGTTCCAATTATCAAAATGAAGCTAAAAATATTAAAGAAATTTATGTAACTGGTTCTACCGCTCCAAGGGGAAGAATCTTAGATATTAATGGTAATATTTTAGTTGATAATATTGGTATTAATACTATTTATTATCATAAACCATCTAATATTACTTTAAAAGAAGAATTATTAATTGCTGAATCGCTTGCCCAATTAACTAATTTTAATTATGAATATAACCCATCTAAATTAAAAGAGTTTTATATGCTTAAATATAAAGATAAAGTAGATAATTTAATTACTAAAGAAGAATATGAGTTATATAGCAAACGCAAACTTTCGGCCAAAGATTTAGAAGAAATGAAATTAGACCGGATAACTATAGCGATGCTAGAAAGCTTGACTGAACTTGAAAAATACTGTTCCTACTTTTATTTTCTAATGAATGATGGTTATAGTTATGATAATAAATGTCTAATCAAAGATATAACTGATGAAGTATATGCCAGCATTGTAGAAAGTGATTTACCGGGAATATTCGGAGAAATAGAATGGACAAGAAAATATTTATATAATGATACTTTAAAAACTATTTTTGGTGAAATATCATCATCTTTACCCGCTGAAAAAGAATATTTATTAGATGAAGGTTATTCTCTAACGGATCAAGTTGGTATAAGTGGTTTAGAAGAATATTACGAAGACTATTTAAAAGGTGAAAAAGCTCTTTATCAAGTAAGTGCCGATAACACTTTAAAATTAGTTAAAGAAGCTAAAAGTGGTAATGATTTAATTCTTGAAATTGACATAAACATTCAACTTGAGGTAGAAACTATAATTAAAGAAGAAATGCTTAAGGCCAAAAAAAACGCGAATACAGAGTTTTATAAAGAATCATATGCTTTAGTAAGTGATCCTACCACTGGTGCCATTAAAGCTATCGCGGGAATTCGTCTTATTACTAATAATCGTGATTATTCTTTTCAAGATGTAAGCATTAATGTGATTAAAAATGCATATACAGTAGGGAGTGCAGTCAAAGGAGCATCTATGGCTGTTGGTTATAAAGAAAACATAATTGATATTGGTACCACCATAACTGACAGCTGTGTAAAACTTGCCAATCTACCTGCTAAATGTTCTTACAAAAGATTAGGTTCTTTAAATGACATTGAAGCGTTAGCTTTAAGTAGCAATTACTATCAATTCATTATTGCTCTAGGTGTTATGGGTTATAACTACACTTATAATATGGAAGCCGAAGCTAGCATCGCTGCTTTTAACACTTATCGTCATACTTTTGCCGAATTTGGCCTTGGTACTTATACTGGTATAGATCTACCAAAAGAATCAACTGGTTTAAAAGGTTCTACTATAGCTCCTGATCTTTTAATGAATTTAGCTATCGGTCAATATGATTTGTATACACCTATGCAAATGTTGCAATATATAAATACGATTGCTTCAAGTGGAAAAAGACTTAAATTAAATCTTATGAATAGTATTAAAAAAGATGATGAAATTTTATTAGCTAATGAAAAAACAGTCTTAAATGAAGTATCCTTAGATACCCAATATTTAAATCGTATTCAAACCGGTTTTAATAGTGTTATGAAAAATGGCACCGGCTACTGGTATATTAATAATAAGATAAATGCTGCCGGTAAAACAGGAACTAGTGAATCATACATTGATAGTGACTTTGATGGTACTCTTGAATCATTCGTTTTAAGCAATACCTTTTTAATGTATGCTCCTTATGAAAATCCTAAATATTCTTTAGTCGTCATTAGCCCTAACACTAGCAACTTAAATAGCAGTAGTTCCTATCGTTCTCCTGTAAATCGTCTTATCGCCCGTTCTATAAACGACTATTTAATCACTTATTACGACTTAACCACCTAGAAAACATCATTTTCTCTTTTCAACTTTAAGATTTAATGTTATAATACTACTAGTCTTTTATAAAAAGGAGGTGCTTTTCATGGCTAAAAATGAAAGTAGAAATTATGTAACTTTAAAATGTAGTGTATGTGGTGAAGAATTAAGATGTACAAGTAAAAACAAAAAGAATACTCCTGAACGTTTAGAAATAAAGAAGTATTGTAACAAATGTCACAAACATCAAATTGCCAAAGAAAAAAAATAAAAAAATTTAAAGTAAGGGGATTTATATGGCTAAAATAAAACACAAATTACAAAGGACCCAACCATATGGTTATACTGTTATAGCTTATATAGGTAAAAGACAAAACATGAGTAAAAATAATAGTAACCTAACAACTAAACCAGTTACTAGACAAAAGAAAAAACGCTTTGGAATATTTAAAAAGGAAGTGGGTAAATATTATGAATATTAATATTAATGATATTAAAAATGGTATGACCATTATTATGGATAACAATTTATATCAAATCGTGGAATTTCAACATGTAAAACCTGGCAAAGGTTCCGCATTCGTTAGAATGAAACTCCGCAATTTAAGAACAGGATCAATTACCGAAGATACCTATAACACGAATATAAAAATTGAAAAAGCTCATATTGATCGTTTGCCAATGCAATATTTATATTCCGCAGGGGATAACTATGTATTCATGAATAATGATACCTATGAACAAGTAGAAATATCTACTAAAATACTGGGCGATCAAGTAAAATTCATTAAAGAAGGTATGGAAATAACAGTTGATTATTATGAAGGTGAAATTCTAGGAATTAGCTTACCTGAAAAGGTAGAATATGAAGTAATTGAAACCGAACCAGCAGTAAGAGGCAATACGACTAATAACGCTATGAAAGATGCTAAAATTGAAACTGGCTATATTGTCAAAGTACCATTATTTATTAATCAAGGCGAAAAAATAATTGTATCTACCAAAGATGGTAAATACTCATCTCGAGCTTAAATTAATTTAATTTAAGTTTTTTTATTTTTCTTTATTAAGAGTTATACATCCTCTTTTTTTTGATGGCCATTTTTGTTATAATATTCATAGTGGGGTGATATCATGTTAGTACCATTAAAAGTAATAACCGAATACAGTTTACTAAAAAGTACCATCAAAGTAGATTCGTTAATAGATTCCCTAAAAAAACATAATATCACCAGTTGTGCCATATGTGATGATAATCTATATGGGGTAATGGAATTTTTCACCAAGATGGAAAAAAACAATTTAAAACCCGTAATAGGTTTAACAATCTATATAGATAATGAAGAAATAAATTTATATCCAAAAAACAACGATGGCTACAAAAACTTACTAAAAATTCACACCTTAAAAGAAACGAAAGAGCTCTCTTGGGATAATCTAAATAGTTATTTAAAAGATATCAAAATAGTTTTCCCTTTTTCCAGCTATCATTTGTTAGAGAAGTATCCAAGCGCTTACTTATCTTACCAAAATGACACCGAAAAAATAGAAGCTTTACTAAAAACGGCAAATGTTGTTTATGCCCGTCCGGCTAGATGCCTAGATAGTGAAGATACTATTTATTTAAAATATTTAGAAGCCATAGCTAAAAATTGCCTAGCCAGTGATATCAATCATAATTATGATAATTATTATTTAAATTTCCTTATTAAAAAAGAAGATGAAGAAACCACTGAAAGTTTTATCCAAGATATCAATTTAGATATTAACCACAAAGGAAACTATATTCCCTGTTATAATAAAGATATAAACTCTTTTACTTATTTAAGTAGTTTAGCCCAAAAGGGCCTAACTAAAAGGTTAAATGGGAAAGTATCAAAAGAATATCAAGAAAGATTAAACTATGAATTATCAGTTATAAACAAAATGGGATTTGTTGATTATTTTTTGATTGTCTATGACTATGTTTTATATGCCAAAAAAAGTGGTATTTTAGTTGGGCCTGGCCGGGGAAGTGCGGCGGGTTCTTTAGTAAGTTTTTCCGTCGGTATTACGGATGTCGATCCGATCAAGTATAATTTGCTTTTTGAAAGATTTTTAAATCCCGAACGCATAACTATGCCGGATATCGATATTGATTTTGAATATACCAAACGTAATCAGGCAATAGATTATGTAAGAAAAAAATATGGGGATAAATTTGTTGCGCCCATCATGACATTTAATACGTTGGCCTCCAAACAAGCCTTAAGAGACAGTGGCCGCATCTTAGAAATACCTCAGGAATTAATGGACCAATTTACCATCTTAATTGATGCCAAAACCCCATTGCAAGAAAACCTCAAAAAAGAAGAAGTAGCATCTTTTTTAAGGGCTAACCCTCATTTAAAAGCTATTGTGCGTGTTGCCCTAAAAATAGAAGGCCTAAAAAGACACCTTTCCACGCATGCTGCCGGAGTTGTTATATCAAGCGTTCCCCTAGATGATGTAATTCCTCTATGCCAAAATAATGGTTTTTTCACCACCGGTGTAACCATGGAATATTTAGAGCCTTTAGGCTTACTTAAAATGGATTTTCTAGCTTTAAGAAACCTCACTATTATAGCTAATGTTCTTACATTAATTAAGGAAAATACAGGTCAAAGTTTAAACTTAAACAAAATAAATTTAGATGATCCGCAAATATTTAAGTTATTTAGTAGTGGTGATACCGAAGGTATTTTCCAATATGAAAGTAGTGGCATGAAAAACTTAATGAAAAAATTAAAACCCACTAGTTTTTCTGATCTTATTGCCAGTGTAGCCTTATTTCGTCCTGGACCTATGCAAAACATCGATATGTTTGTAAGAAGAAAAAATGGAAAAGAGGAGGTAACCTATTTACATCCTGATTTAGAACCAATTTTAAAAGAAACTTATGGGGTTATCGTTTATCAGGAACAAGTTATGCAAATACTTGTGAAGATTGGTGGGTATACATATGCTGAGGCTGACAACATTAGACGGGCCATGTCCAAGAAAAAAGAAAGTGTCATCTTAGAAGACAAAGAACACTTTATTAATAATGCCACCCAAAAAGGCTACAAACAAGATCTTGCCACCAAAATCTATGAATTAATATTAAAATTCGCTAACTACGGATTTAACAAAGCTCATTCTGTTTCCTATGCCTTAATTGGCTATGAAATGGCTTATTTAAAAGCAAAATATCCCGCTTATTTCATCACCAATTTACTAAATATGAGTTTAGGTAGTGAGCTAAAAACCAAAGAATACATTGATGAAGCTAGAAAAAAGAACATCAAAATATTAAAGCCTGATATCAACACTGCCACTGCCACTTACAAAATTATTGACTCATCTTTAATGATTCCCCTTAATAGCATTAAAACTATTGGTCAAACCGTTTCTATATCGCTATTAGAAGAAAGAAAAAAAGGTTTATTTAAAGATTATTTAGATTTTGTCGCTCGCACTTATGGTAAGAGTACCAACAAAAAAACCATTACTTCGTTAATTGATGCTGGCGCCCTAGATTCCTTTGGCCTAACCAAAAGAACAATGCTTGAAAACTTAGATTCTGCGCTTAACTATGCTAGTTTAATTAGTGATTTAGATCCATCATTTGTAACAACTCCCATTTTAAATAATTATCCCGAATATGATGAAGACCTATTAAGGCAAAAAGAATTAGCTTCCTATGGCTTTTATGTGACCAATCATCCTATCAGTAAATATCAAGATCAAAATATTATGAAATTAATTAATATCTCGAAATATTTTGATCGAAGAATAAAAGCTGTTATTTTAGTTGAAAAAATAAAGACCATCAAAACCAAAAAAGGGGATAATATGGCTTTTATAACAGGAAGTGATGAAACTGCTAGTGGAGAGTTTGTTTTATTTCCATCCAATTATTCTTTAATCAAAAACATCAAAAAAAATGATATAATAGTAATCCAAGGTTTCGTAACCAAAAGATTTGATTCTTATCAAATAAATATTAATGTCTTACAGAAAGTAGTAGGTGAAGATAATGCATAATATTGCCGCGTTTTTTAAAAGTATCAATTTTGTGCCTGAAGAAGGCGTTTTTGATCAAGTTGAAATAGAAAAAGTAGTTTTAAACAAAAAAAAGCAAGTTTTTAACGTTCATTTACATGCCCCCCAAGTTTTACCCCTACAAGCTATCGATGAGTTACTAAAAGCTTCTTTAAACAAAATAAATGGGGAATATGAATGTCATATTATTATGAATTATGACGAAATTAAAGCTAGTGATTGTCTAAATTACGTCAGTGAAATTGTGCGGCGCTTAACGGAAAAAAAGCCATCTTTAATTAGCTTAGTTGAACGTACGCCCCTTATTGATGATGATATTATTATTTTTGAAGTAATGAGTCCCATTGAAGAAGCCATCATAAAAAAAGAAGAAGCTAATATTCGGGGTGCTCTTGCTGAATATGGGTTAAAAGACTATTTTATTACAACGCGCTTAAACGAAGAATTACGTCGTAATATAAAAGAGGAACTAGCTAACATCAAAGCCCCGGTTGTCTATGAAAAAGAAGAAATATCAACTGATGCTGGCACTGCCATATTGGGTAAGGCTATCACTAAAGAACCTGTTAGAATCTCAACCATTAACAGTGTTGGCCGCAATATTACCATTGAAGGTTACATTGAATCCATATCTACCATAGAAAGAGAAAACATCAACATTATTTCCTTAAATATTAATGATAATTCTCAAAGCTTTTTAGTCAAAGTTTTCTTAAAAAACAAAGATGAATATTTAAAAATTAAAGATGTTTTTAAAGAAGATGAATGGTTTCGGTTTAAAGGCAATGTTGATTTTGATTCCTATGCCAAAAGCTTAGCTTTAAGTGCTAAAAGCATCGAAAAAATAGCTAACAAAGAAATAGTTGTTGCTCAAAATGAAGATCCCAACATTGTTTTAGGTACTCATGTTGAAGGCCCTAAAACTTTAATTGAAAATATTTTAGGAGCTCAAGAAAATGTCATAATTGAAGGCTATGTTTTTGGTGATGAGACTCTTGAAAAAGAAACTATCAACATCATGAGCCTCAAAGTAAGTGACAATACAAGCAGCATTATCGCTAAAGTATTTAAAAAAAATAAAAAAGAATTTGCTTTATTAAAAAGTAAGTTAAAAAATGCTTTAAAAAAGGGTAATTGGCTCCGTCTAAGTGGCAACGTTGAATTTGACAATTATTCTCATGAAATGGTTTTACAGTTATGGAACATCGAAATTATAGCTTCCCAAGATACGGCCATTATTGATGATGCCCAAGAAAAAAGAGTTGAACTCCACACGCACACGATGATGAGCACCATGGATGGCGTAATTGATGCTAAATCGCTTGTATCTCATGCTTTAAAACTAGGGCACAAAGCTATCGCTGTAACTGATCACAATGCCGTTCAAGCTTATCCTGATCTTTTTCATGCTGTAATAGATGCCAATAAAGGCAAAACAGGTGATGATCGCTTTAAAGTTTTATATGGGGCTGAATTAAACGTTGTCAATGATGATATTGATTTTATTTTCAACTTAAAAGACTATCCGCTTTTAGATCAAGAATATGTTGTCTTCGATACAGAGACAACAGGCTTTTATGTCGGTAGTGATCAAATGATTGAAATCGGTGCTGTCAAAATCAAAAAAGGCCTTATCACTGATCGCTTTGATGAATTTATTGATCCTAAAAGGCCTCTTCCCCAAAAAATTGTTGATTTAACATGTATTACTGATGATATGTTAAAGGGTCACGCTAGTGAAGAAGAAGTAACCAAAAAATTCCTTACTTGGGCTGGTTCCTTACCAATGGTAGCTCACAATGCGAAATTTGACATTGGTTTTATTAGTGCTGCTTGTAGCAAATACAATCTAGGAGAATTTACCAATACTGTTTTAGATACGATGAGCATGGCCCGCATGCTTCACCCTGAATGGCCCAATCATAAACTAACTACGCTTGTTAGACGTTATAAAATCGAATGGGATGAAGATGCTCATCACCGTGCTGATTATGATGCTGAAGGAACCGCTCATGCTTTTTACAAAATGTGTGAAGAACTAGATTCCCGTAACATTGAAACGACCCAAAAGCTATTTAATTCGGTTGATGTAAATGAATTAATCAAATTTTCCTATCCTTTTCATTTATGTTGCTTAGTTAAAAATAGAGTAGGCTTAAAAAATTTATTTAAAATCATCAGCTATGCCAATACAGATTATTTATTTAAAAATAGTGAGCCTAAACTTCCAAGAGGGGAGTTAAAAAAACTTAAAGAAGGTCTTTTAATCGGCAGTGGTTGTATTAATGGAGAAATATTTGAAGAGGCTAAAACGAAAGATGACGAAGAGCTTACTAACTTAATGCAATTTTATGATTACATTGAAATTCAGCCTATAAGTGCGATGAAACATTTACTTGGGATAGAATCTAGTGGTTTTAAAACTATTAGTGATTTAGAAAATCATTTAAAGAAAATTATTCGGGTTGCCAAAGAAGCAGGAAAACTAGTTGTAGCGACCAGTGATGCTCATTATTTAACTAAAAATGACAAAATTTATCGTGATATTATTATTGCGCAAAAAACTAATGGTAAACTTCATCCTTTAAATAGAAGGGGACTAGAACATCCTGAAGCGCATATTAGAACTACTAAGGAAATGCTTGAGGAATTTTCCTTTTTGGACCCTGACTTAGCTTATGAAATTGTTGTTGAAAATACGAATAAAATTGCTGATATGATTGAAGAAGTTGAAGTAATTATTCAAACAGGAGGTGTACCTTTTTCTCCCAAAATTGATCATTCTGTTGAAACGGTAACAAAGATGGTTTATGACACATCTACCGATTGGTATGGCACCCCCCTTCCTTTTAATATTGAAGAACGAATTGCCAGCGAATTATATGGTGAATCCGTTTTAAAAAGCATTAAAGCAAGATTAGAACGAACCACTACGCTAAGTAAAGAAAAATTAGAAAAAGAAGCTTTTTTAAAATTACATGAAACGATCTTACAAGGTCTTGATGAAGTAAAAAAATTAGTAAAAGAAGAACTAATAATCAGCCTTTCGGCCGAACATAATGCCAATATAGCCAAATTAGAAGAAAAACTAAAAACGGCAAGTGCTTTAGAAAAAGAACAACTCGAATTAGAATTAAAAGAAGAACAAGCCGTCGATCCTACTTCAGATATTGATAAAAAAGTCAAAAAGTCTTTAGGTGGTATTATTGGTGGTGGTTTTGATGTCATTTATTTAATTGCCCAAAAACTTGTTAAGAAAAGTAATGACGACGGCTTTTTAGTTGGTTCCAGGGGCTCAGTTGGCTCCAGTTTTGTTGCGACCATGATGGGTATAACTGAAGTTAATCCCTTACCACCTCATTATCGTTGTAAAAAATGTAAATATAGTCAGTTCAATGCCGATGACAATACTCCTTTAGGCAGTATTTATAAAAGTGGTTTTGACTTACCTGATAAAACATGCCCTAAATGTGGAACATTGCTGACTAAAGATGGCCAAGACATGCCTTTTGCCACTTTCCTTGGCTTTAATGCTGACAAAGTTCCTGATATTGATTTAAATTTTTCTGATTTAAATCAAAGCGCAGCCCATGATTATACGAAAGTATTATTTGGCGTAGATAACGTTTATCGGGCAGGAACGATTGGTACGGTTGCCGAGAAAACAGCTTTTGGTTATGTAAGGGGTTATGCTGAACAAAAAGGCATAGTATTAAATAATACGGAAATAGAACGTCTTGCCAAAGGCTGTACGGGTGTTAAAAGAACCACTGGCCAGCACCCTGGAGGTATTGTTGTCATTCCTGGTTACATGGACGTCTTTGATTTTACCCCTTATCAATATCCTGCTGAAGCTATCGATGCTGCTTGGCGCACCACTCACTTTGACTACCATGCTATTGATGAAGATGTTTTAAAACTTGACATCCTTGGCCATACTGATCCTACCCAATTAAGAATGATTCAAGATTTAACGGGAATTGATGTTACTACTGTTCCCATGGATGATAAGGAAACGATGGGTATTTTCTTATCACCAGCTCCTCTTGGGGTTACCAAAGAACAGATTATGAATGAAACGGGAACTCTTGGTGTCCCGGAATTCGGAACTCCCTTTACCATTGGCATGCTTCGTGATACCAAACCCCAAACTTTTGCCGAACTAATTAAAATATCCGGACTTTCTCACGGAACTGATGTATGGCTAGGTAATGCTCAAGATTTAATTCGCCACAATATTGTACCCTTTAGTGATGTCATCGGTTGTCGAGACGATATCATGGTATATCTTATGTATAATGGCATGGCTCCGATCAAAGCTTTTAAAATTATGGAGTTCGTCCGCAAAGGTAAAGCAAGCAAAGATCCCGAAGGCTGGGCTAAATTTAAAGCTGAAATGGTTGAGGCAGGTATTGCAGATTGGTACATTAATTCTTGTGAAAAAATTAAATACATGTTTCCCAAAGCCCATGCAGCCGCTTATGTTATGAGTGCTTTTCGGATTGCCTACTTTAAAGTTCATATGCCAGGAATATATTATGCTACTTATTTTTCTACTCGCTTTGATGATTTTGAACTAGAAACGATGATTAAAGGTTACGATGCCATTAAAGCTAGGATGAACGAAATAATAAATAAAGGCTATAATGCCACTAACAAAGAATCAAGCATTCTTGAAACTTTAAAACTATGTTTAGAAGCCACGGCTAGAGGTTTTAAATTTGGTAATATTGACATTGAAAAAAGTGATGGCAAAAACTTTATTCTCGCTGAAGATGGTCTAACTTTAATTTGTCCTTTCCGTACTCTTGATGGTCTAGGTGAATCTGTAGCTGCCAAAATAATTGAAGAACGAAATAACAAGCCTTTTTATAGTATTGAAGATTTTGGTATGCGAGGTCATGTTAATACAACTACCATTGATAAATTAAGAAGTTTAGGGGTTTTTGGTAATCTCCCTGAAACCAGCCAATTAAGTTTATTTGACTTATAAAAAGGCTCAATTCATTTGAGCTGTTTTTTCATTTACAATACTTTTAGGATATGCTTTTCTAACATCAGTTCTATATAATATATAATCAATAGATGTGTTATAAAAATCCGCCAGTTGATGTAATGTTTCGATAGGGATATTAATCTTTTCCAATTCATATTTGCTATAATTAGACTGATCAATATGAATAAGTTTAGCAATATCTTTTTGAAATAAATCTCTATCTTCTCTTAATTCTCTTAATCTGTTCATTTTCCAAACCTTCTTATAACAGAAAGTATAACATAGCTTTACCTCTCTTTTGTATGCCTTAGGTATATTTTACCTTTACTTACCTAAAAAATTTCTAAACTAGTCTTTAATAGCTATATAATCTGACATTTTTTTTACCAAACCTGTTTTATAATCATACTGGTGATAGTATGATTATTTATCTTGATCTTTTAATTGTCATTAATTTTATTTTCGACTTTCTCTTACTTTTAACTGTAAATCTCGCCTTAAAAAGATTTAGCAAACTTTATCGCTTATTTATTGCCTCTCTTTTTGGAGAAATAACGCTTTTAAGTTTATTTATTCCTATCACAAGTATTTTATTTACGCTTTTAAAATTAGGCATGGGTCTAATCATGGTTCTTATTGCTTTTGGTTATAAAACGCTTAAATACACTTTATATAATATATTATATTTATACATGACCAGTATAATTTTAGGAGGTTTTATATATTATTTAAGTATTGAATTTGAACATTTTAATTATCTTATTATTCTTTTAATTGCCCCTTTAGTTCTTTATGTATTTTTAAAAAGCATTAGAGCTTTAAAAGAAATAAAGAATTATTATTATAAAGTCAGCATAGTATTTAATAATGATTATAAATTAACCCTTACTGCTTTTTTAGATACCGGTAATAAATTAATTGATCCCCTAACTAATAAACCAGTTATCCTAATAAATAAAAAGAAGCTAAAAGGTTGTGTTAAAATAAGAAGCCCAATGTTTGTTCCTTTTAATTCTTTAAATCATCACGGTCTAATTGTCTGCCTAAAACCTAAATACATTTTAGTAGATAACAAAAAATTAACTAATTATTTGGTTGGTTTAAGTGAAAAATCTTTTAAATTAAACGGGATTGATTGCTTACTAAATTATAAGATATTGGAGGATATATGATAAATAAAATACTTTTATGGTTAAAGAAAAAATACAGTGAATGCTTTTTTGTTGGTTCATCAGATAAACTGCCACCACCCCTAGATGAAAACGAAGAAAAAGCTTGCCTAATTAAGGCGGGCTTTGGCGATATTGAAGCCAAAAACAAACTCATTGAGCATAACCTTCGGCTAGTTGTTTTTTTAGCCAAAAAATACGAAAATACTGGCTATGATGTTGAAGATCTCGTTAGTATTGGTTCTATTGGGCTTATTAAAGGCATAAATACTTATAAGCTTGATAAAAACATTAAACTAGCTACTTATGCCTCCCGCTGTATATCTAATGAAATACTCATGTTTTTGCGTAAAAACAAGAAAAGAAGGGGAGAAATAAGTTTTGAAGATGCCCTAAATTATGATGCTGAAGGAAACGAATTACACTTAGAAGACATTTTGGGAACTGACATTGATTATGTTCCAAGTGAATATGAAAAAGCTTTAAATAAAGAAATTTTAACAAGAGAAATAAACACTTTAGATGCTAGAGAAAAAGAGATAATGACGCTAAGATATGGGTTAAATAATACTGAGGAATACACTCAAAAAGAAGTAGCCCAAAAACTAGGCATATCTCAAAGCTATATATCAAGAATCGAAAAAAAAGTAATCAAAAAATTAAAACAAACAATGAAATTATAGTAACTTAATGGTTACTTTTTTTAATTAAAAAAAAGATGCTCTAAAGCATCTATTCAAGGCCTGTATCGATTATTTCCTCACTACCACTATCATTATCACTATCACTTTCATCTGTAGGATCAGGATCAACAATATCTTCTACATTTGTATCCATATTAGTATTAGCGGTAATTGTAAGCCCATTACTCATATTATCCTTAAAAATACTATAGGCTGATTTAACAACAAAAGTATAATTTCCTCCTGGACTAGCAGTATAAGTATAATAATTATTAGTTGTATATCCTAAACTAACTAAGTTCCCACTAGCATCTTGTAAATATACTTGATATCCAATATTTCCAATATAAGTATCATTATAAGTTATTCTTGCTTGGTAGTATTCTTGGGCATACCTTTCGTAGTAGTTACTAAAATAGCCATTAAAATATTCTTCCAAATAATCAGGATCGATAGCATCCGGTGTTTCAATGGCATCCCAAGTAATTCTAATAGTTGAACCGTCATACGTATATGCTCCATTAGTAGGATCTTCCAAAGTACTAAATCTTGTTGAAACTTCTGTTGGTTCATAACCAGCTTTAAATAATTCCGTTGATTTTAAACTACTTGGTGTATATTCACTTGCCAGTTGAAGAGGGTAGGTTCCAAGTTCAATAGTTGCTTCCACAACCCCACTTGGTTGTTCAAATCTTGAACCAGTCTCATATATTCTTGTTGCTACGGCGGCCATTATTTGTCTTCTCGGATTATAACCTGTTCCACTAGTCAAATAACCATCTGTTAATTTATCATGACCAAGCCATAGGGCAATTGCATAATCAGGAGAATAAGTAATATTCCAATGGTTAGGAGTAGCACTTCTCGGTATGTCATAAGCCTCTGCATCCGAAGCACTTATAGTTGAAGTACCACCTTTTGCAGCTATATCTGTTCCCCTAATAGAGAAATTACCACCAACACCACTAGCTCCCGCATCGACTAAAATATCTGTTATCATATAAGCTGTTTCTTCACTCATAACTCTTGTTTGTTCCACAGAATGAACATATTCTTCTTCAGTTTCAATATAGGTGATTCTCGTAAATGTATAAGGTTCAATATAAATTCCCCCTCGGGCAAAAGCTGCATAAGCTGCCGACATAGCTAGAGGATCAGTCCCCCAAGTAAATCCTCCCAAGCCTTTAGCTTCCACAAAATCAGTTCCATAGTCATCAATCCCAAGACTTGTAGCAAACTCGGCAATTTGATCCATTCCCACTTCACTAACAACTTGTTGAATAGCTTGAATTGCCGGCACATTTCTTGAATTAATTAGGGCTCTACGCATCGTCATTTCTCCCCAATATTGTCGATCGGCATTAACAACGGAACCACCGGTTGAATAAGTCCAAGGTCTATCCAAAAATAAAGTACCAGTTGAACCATTTAAATACTCAATATAAGGTCCATAATCAAGAATAATTTTGGCCGCACTTCCTGGCTGTTTAGCATGTCCTCTATAATCTTGACTAACCGCTCGGTTAAGTCCTTGTGCTACATAGTTTCGACCACCTGACAAGGCTAAAACTGAACCATCTTGGGTACTTGTAACTGCCATTCCAAATTGCACCGAATCACTATTAAATGTATATATTTCTTCATTCTCAAGGCTATATAGTACTTCTTGGATATCCGGATCCAAAGTTGTATATATCTCCATTGGTGTCTTATAAGGATTGTCTCCCGTCTCTTCTTGAACTTTTAATAAGGTATAATCAATGAATGCTTGAAACATATCCGTATTTTCAGTTGAATGATCCGCCAGTAAGCTTTGCACTGGTATGGCCTCGGCAAACTCTCTTTCTTCCTCTGTAATATATCCATGTCTAACCATCAGTCCAAGCACAGTTGATTGTCTTTGACTAGCAAGTTCCGGATTAGTATAAGGGTTATAAGCATTAGGAGCATTAAACATGCCAATAAGCAAGCTTGCCTCGGCCAAGGTCAAATCTGAAACTGATTTTCCAAAGAAATATTGACTTCCTTGTTCCACTCCGTTGATTGAGGCAAAATTAGTGCCGCCACCCCCCAGCCACTGGCTATTTAAATAAAACTCAATAATTTCTTCTTTGGTATAGCTAGCCTCTAATTTAAACACTGCCATATATATATCGGTAAATTTTCGGACAATACCTTCAACACCTTCTGTTTTTGTTGCATCGGTATAAGTGTTTTTAATAACTTGCATTGACAAAGTTGAAGCACCTCCGGCATTTTGACCGGCTAGTTGTCCTAAACTTGCTCTAATAAATCTCGCTGCATCAAAACCATTATGCTGGAAAAATCTTGAATCTTCCGTGGCAATTAAAGCATCAACGAGCACTTGTGGTAAATCACTATAAGTAATTAACTCCACATTCTCATTACCTATTCTTGCAATCTCTGATCCATTTTTATCATATAAAACAGTTGGCTCTTTCGTATATAACTCTTGCGCCACAAAATCCGGCGAAGTAATAATTATAAACAGAGCAAAAGCTAGTATTGCTGAGGCCACAACAATTCCCAAGCTAATCAAAATAATTAAAACAGTATTTTTTTTGCTGGTCTTTTTCTTAATATTTCCAGCTTCTTTTTTTGCTACTTTCTTTTTACTTTTCATTATTACAATCAACTCCTTTATAAGCTTCATCTATTCCTTTTAAATAATCAATACCAATATTATAATTTATTTTAAGGGGATATCCTTTTTCCAAAATAACTTGATAGGGGATACTTTTTCTTGTATGTGTCTTTAAAAAGATAATCAAATCTTCCCCTTTAAATAAATAATAACCTTGATTCATACTGATAATCAAAAAAGCAATACCTCCATGTCTAATAATCTTTTTAATATGGTTTAATTGGTGTTCATAAATATTATTAAGGGGAAAAGATGTTTTACTTTGACATTCTTTAGCATCAAATTCTACATATTTACCCTTATATATCCCATTATAATCCAAAGTAGAAGGCTCTTTAAAGTAAGCTTTTTTAATTATTGCTCCCTTTTTATAATCTACATCAACAACCCCAATAGGAGTTGGCTTTTTGTAAATTATTGCCAAATCGTGTTCCAAATAATATTTACAAGCTTCATTAATTAAACCTTCTAAATTCATTCCCCGATTTTTATAATTAATTTCTTTTTTAAAATTTTTTTGGATGTTGTTAGGATACTTCATGCATCTCACCTTCTTAATTATACTATAAAAACCTGAAAATATCTACCTTGCCACTAAAGTTTACTTATCTGTTTACAAAAATATTTTCCTAATTGCCCCATCTTTTTAAATAGATTGACAAAATAATACAAAAAATATTATAATTAGAGTGTGTAAGGATGTGATAAAGTGTATAGTGATAAAATTTATTTAACACCTCAAGAAATCTTAGATAAAGAATTTAAAATTGATGCTCGTGGTTATCGGCCTCAAGAGGTGGATAAATATCTTGATATGGTAATTAGAGATTATACGGAGTTTATCAACATTATTAAAAGAAATGAACGCGAAATTAAAGATTTAACAGAAGATAATGCTAAACTTAAAGCCGAAATTCGTTCTTTAAGAGAACAGCTAACAGCGAGTGAATCTTCTAATAATAGTGGTACTAATAATGTTGATTTACTAAGAAGAATTAGCCAACTAGAAAAAGTTGTCTTCGGTAAATACGAATAATAATATTCGGACAAATGCTGCATAGTATTATGTAGAGGAAAGTCCATGCTCACACAGACCTGTGATGGCTGTAATGATCGTGCTTAGGGAAAAAATAACCTAAGGTAGCTGATTGCTAACGGCGGATAAAAAGTCTAAAAGCTAGTCTCATGACTGAGTAATCCTTAAAGTGCCATAGTAACGTACAAACCGGAAACGGTGGAAATGGAACGCGGTAAACCCCACGAGTGAGAAATCCAAATTATGGTAGGAGAGCTCTTACAAAAGAATAAAATGGCGTAAGGGTCTAGTTTTAACTAGAAGATAAATATTTGTCGGCCCCATTTGGGGTAACAGAACATGGCTTATGAATATTATTATAAATGAAAGAAGGAGTGAGATTACCTTGGATAGTATTGGGAGTATGTTAAAAACTACTCGAGAATCTGCAGGGGTAAGTATTGAAGAAGCAAGTTCCGATTTAAATATTAATGAATATTTACTTATTAATATTGAAGAAGGGAAAATCGGTTGCTTTAAAGATATATTCGAATTAAAAGAATATATTACCAGCTATGCTAAATATTTAGGATTAGATAGCGAAAAATTAATTGATGAATTTAATGAATATTTATTTGAGTATACCTCAAAAATACCTGTTAAAGAAATTGAAAAGTTAGCCAAAAAAGAAGCTAAAGAAGAGGCCAACAAAATTTCTAGTCCCTACACGAGAAAACCAAGAAAGCACAATAGTACGTATTATATAGGAATATATATTGTTATTTTCTTATTAGTCATCCTTGCTATTGTTTGGAGTGTTAAACAAATCACTATTGATAATCGCATCACTAACGAAATAGGTTACGTTAAATTTTAGGAGGAATTATATGAACTTACCAAACAAATTAACTATTGCAAGAATTATTACCGCTATTATTATTTTAGTCATGTTATTAATACCATGGTACAATTTAGGGCTTGAATTTCCTCGCTTTTTGGTCGCTGGAAAAATACCTGTTGATCTAAAATACATCATTGCCGGTATCTTATTTGTTTTAGCCGCTTTAACTGACTTTTTAGATGGGCATATTGCGAGAAGTCGCAATCTTGTTACCGATTTTGGCAAAGTAATGGATGCTATAGCTGACAAAGTCTTAGTAAATGGTCTTTTAATTATTTTAGCTTATGATGGCTTTATCAGTATTGCTATTCCCGTTATTATTATTACTCGTGACATTTTTGTTGATTCCTTTAAAATGGCTAGTGGCAAAAAAGGCAAAGTTGTCGCTGCATCCTTCACTGGTAAAGCTAAAACCATGTGCATGATGATTGGGATGGCCCTAACGATGTTTTACAACTTACCGTTTGAATTAATTGGTCTTAACGTTGGTTATGCTTTAATTATCATAGCAACTATTTTATCAATTATCAGTGCTTGTGAGTACTATTACCATACGAAAGATACCTTTAAAGCTAAATAGAGGCTCATTATGAAATTAAAAAACCGCTTAGTAGAGGACTTAGTCTTTAAAAGTTATTTAGATGAAATAATGCATAACAAAAAGTATTTAAAAATGAATCGTTATTTACAGCACGGAAATACTACCTGCCTTCTTCATAGTATAGCCGTTGCCTACTTTTCTTATCGTGTGTGTAAATTTTTAAAATTAAAAGTTCGTGAAAAAGAACTTATTCGAGGAGCTCTTTTACATGATTATTTTCTTTATGATTGGCACCAAAAATACAAACCAACCAAGGATCTAGGCCTTCATGGGCGCCTTCATCCTACCATTGCCTTATTTAATGCTCGTAAAGATTATAATGTAAATAAAGTTGAGGCGGATATTATTGTTAAACACATGTTTCCTCTAACCTTTAGTCCCCCTAAATATAAAGAAAGTGTAATTGTCTGTCTTGTTGACAAGTTTTGTGGCCTTTACGAAACTTTTAGCAAAAGAGCATACTTCGAAATAATCACCAAACTTGCTACTACCAAAAAAGAAAGAAGAATCATATCAAGAAGAATAAACCTATATAATTAGGTTTTTTTAAGTGTTTAAAAGCATAAAATGTAGGGGTGATAATATGCGGATTAAACAAAACTTGCAAAATTTTTTATTTGATCAAGAATATTACATTGATATATTTGCTAACAATATTCACATATATCATTATCTTGATCTTCTAAATATTAGCGATACTTGTATTAAGCTTAAACTGGAAAAGTTTACATTAGAAATCGAAGGAGATAATTTATGTATTTCCAGCATGGATAAACGGGAAATATTAATTAAAGGGCTAATTAATAATGTGAGGTTTATCAGATGAAGTCTTATTTATTAGTACGCATAAAAACTACCCAAAAAAACAATTTGCTCTTAAAGTTAAACAAACTAGATGTTGATATCAAAAATATAAGTTACGAAAACGAATCCTTAAATTTCTTAATTCGGGCCGAAGATTTAGCTAAGCTAAAAAAATATCTATTAAGTTATAAAGTGGAAATAATCACTGAAACAGGTCTTTTCAAATTAAAAAAAGAACTTAAAAAAAATAATTTAATTATTACTGGCCTTCTTTTTGGTCTCATCATATTTTTAATTTTATCCAACTTAATTGTCAAGATCAACGTTATTCATGAAGATGCAGACCTAAGAGAACTTATCACTTTAGCTTTAGCCGAAGAAGGCCTAACGCCCCTTAGTTTTAAAAAAAGTTATGATGAATATGAACAAATTATTGCTAACATAAAAGAACAATATCAAGATCAAATTGAATGGTTAGAAATTGATATTGAAGGAATGGTGGCCAACATTCGAGTGGAAGAGCGCATCATTAATGATTACGAAGAAAACTATAACACTTGTCATATCATCGCCGATAAAGCTGGTATCATTAAAAGCATTGTTACGAATAAAGGTATTTTAGAAGTAAGTATAAATGATTATGTCCAAAAAGGAGACATTTTAATTAACGGTTCTATTTCCCTAAATGACGAGATTAAGAAAAATGTTTGTGCTAGTGGCAAGATTTATGCTGAGGTATGGTATCAAGTTAATGCTAGTTTACCTATGGTTAAAGAAGTTTCAAAAGACACTAATAAAATGCGCTATAATTTTATGATCAAAACCAAAACCAAAACCAAGGAAACGGTCTTATTAAAAAGTCGGATAGATGGTGAAAAAAGAGTGGAAAATAAGCTTTTATTTAGTCTTTTTGGCTTTGAGTTTTATCTTCAAAAAGAATATGAAGTTATAAAAGAGACTTACGAGTATACGCCAAAAGAGGCTGAAGACTTAGCTATAAAGTTAATTGAAGAAAAGTTAGCTTTAAAATTAGATGATTTTGAAGAGATTATTGAGCAAAAAGTCTTGCAAAAATATGTAAAAAATAATAATATATATATAGATATGTTCATTGCCGTTAAAGAACAAATAGGCGTAACCCAGTATTTTGATGAATCTAGGAGTGATACTAATGATACGGATGATAACAACCATTCTAACTGAATCAATTGACAATATGTGGCCGATGCTTACCATTTTTTTAGTCATCATCACGGTTGTTAGAATTGCGGCGATAAAAAATAACAATGAAAAATTAATTTTTTACAAAGAATTTTCCAATCTTTTATTTATCATATATATTCTTTTATTATATGAACTATTAACCCGGGCAGAATTAAATACCATAAGAGGTTATAATTTAGTTCCTTTTACCGAGATTTTCCGTTATGAGATTGGTTCCAATCAATTTTATCTAAACGTAATTGGCAATATTGTTATATTCATTCCTTTTGGTTATTTAATATCAACCTATATTAAACCCAAAAAAATTCTTCCAATTTTAATTGTCAGCGTTATTTCCTCCGCCACCGTTGAATTTGTGCAATTATGTATTGGCCGCAGCTTTGATGTTGATGATATTATCTTAAACTCTTTAGGTGCTATCTTAGGTTTTTTATTATATATTGCCCTAAATGCTATCAAAAAACATTTACCAGGAATATTTAAAAAAGATATAATTTATAATATTTTATGTTTAATTATTTTACTAATTATGGTATTATATTTACTTAGTCGCATGGGAGTAAATATCTTATGAAAAATAGTTATATAATTAATGACTTAGTTAATGTTGATTTTAATTATTCTTATTTAGATAAAGTAATAAAAAAAGCTTTAAAACATGAACATGTGAAAAATGCTTATTTTAGCATCATCTTTGTCGATTTAAGGGAAATTAAGAGAATTAACCAAAAATATCGCCATCAAGATAAAGTGACCGATGTTATATCGTTTGCCCTGGAAGATAATGTAGATCAGTTCTATTTAAAAATTCGCGTTTTAGGAGACATATATATATGTATTCCCAAAATGATTGAGCAAGCAAACCTTTATGGTCACAGTATAAAAAGAGAACTAAGTTTTTTAACTATTCATGGACTTTTGCACCTACTAGGTTATGATCATCAAAATAAAGAAGAAGAAAAAGAAATGTTCGAGTTACAGGAGTTGATATTAAATGAAGCAGGAATCAAAAGATAAAAATACCAAATTTGAAAGAGACAAAGTTAAAGTATACGGTTTTTCAAGATTTTTAAAAAGTATTAAATATTCCATTGATGGTTTAGTTCATGCCTACCGCTATGAACAAAGTTTATGGCTCCATGGTTGTGCCGTTGTCTTAGCTATCATCCTTGGTATTGTCTTTAAAATCCGTTTATCAGAATGGGCTATAATTTTTATTGCTTTAGGTATTATTTTAGCCTTAGAACTAATTAATACAGCTATTGAAGCTGCTGTTGATTTAACAACGACGAAAATCCATCCCTTAGCTAAAGTTGCCAAAGATTGTGGTTCGGCCGCCAGTTTCGTTATGTCCATTGTCTCTATTGTTATCAGTCTCTTTGTTTTTGGCCCTTATTTCCTAGATTTATTTAATATGCTATAAGAGGAGGTAATTTATGAGAAGTGGTTTTGTCAGTATTATTGGTCGCCCCAACGTCGGTAAATCAACTTTATTAAACACTTTAATTAACGAAAAAGTAGCTATAACTAGCAAAGTTGCCGGGACCACTCGTAACATTATTCAAGGTATCTATAACGATGCTAATTATCAAATTGTTTTTATGGATACCCCAGGTATTATTAAACCCATTAATAAACTAGGAAAGATTACCAACAAACAAGCCATGTCTTTAGTAAAAGATATTGATTGCCTTTTATTTGTGGTTGATGCCTCAACGGGTCTAGGTAAAGGTGACAAGTTTATTATGGAAGTATTAAAAAAAACCGACTCACCTGTTATTTTAGTCCTAAATAAAATTGATAAGATAAGTGATGAGGATATTCTTTATAATATTAATGAATACAAAGATTTATTTCCTTTTTCTGAAATTGTTCCTGTTTCGGCTTTAACCAAAGATAATACTAATCGCTTAATTGAAGTGATCAAAAAATATTTAAAAGATGATGTTAAATATTTCCCTGAAGACATGAAAACAAGTAATAGTAAGTATTTTATGATTAGTGAAATAGTAAGAGAAAAACTCTTTGATGTCACTTTAGAAGAAATACCCCATAGTCTAACTTGCCATACCACCTTTTATGAAGAAAAAAAAGATATAATTAATATTAATGTTGATATTATTGTTGATCGTGATTCTATCAAAAAAATAATTATTGGCAAAAAAGGGGAGAGATTAAAAGAAGTAGGGACTAAAGCAAGAATGGAACTTGAAAATATGCTTGGAAAAAAAGTATATCTTGAATTATTTGTCAAAACTATTAAAAACTGGAAAGATAAAGAAAGATATATTAAAGAACTAGGCTTTCTTGATTATTAATGAATAAATTTATCTTCACTAACCCATAATAATATTAGAAAGGTAATTGATTATGAATAAAAAAGAAGCATGGAAAATATTTCAAAAATCAGGAAAGATCGAAGATTATTTAAAATACAAAGAAATTGAAAGACAAGAAAAATAGTTCACTTTATGCGTGAACTTTTCTTTTGCCATAAAGGTAATCTAAAGAAACATTATATTTTTTACATATGGCATAACCATAAGTTAAAGAAACCAATTTTTTTCCACTTTCATATTCACTTATTAAAGAATGACTAGTTCCTATTTCCCCAGCAAGTGTTTCTTGATATAACTTTTTACTTAAACGTATTTCTCGTAAGTTTTTTCCTACTTCCACTTTATCAAGCTTTTTATTAATAATGTTTTTCCCCGGCTTATCACTTATCTTTAACAAATAATCCAAAGACACATGGTAATAATTAGCTAATTCATTTAGAAGTTCGATGGGAATTAAATCATCCATTCTTTCAAACTGAGAATAAGCGGCTATACTAATACCAAGTAAGTCTGCCACATCTTTTTGCATAAGGTTATTTTTAAGACGCAAATCCTTAATCCTAGAATAATCTAATTCATAATTAAATTGTTTCATCTTTCATCACCGACACTATTTTCTCATTTTCATATTTATAAAAAAAACATCATTAAAGTAATAGCGACATTTTTGTTGACTTTATGTCTAGTTGATTATATAATTTAGATATAAGCTAGGAAACTAACCATATCATAGCTTATCTTAAATAAAAAATAAATGAAGCTAGACTTCACTAAAGGAGTGTAAAGAAAATGAGAATAGAAAAGTTAAAAAAAAGCTACTTACCAAGAAACATTATTATAGGAGTAATATTAATAGCTCTAATCACAACCTTAATCTTAAACTTCACAAGAGCAAAATACCGATCAACTGCCTCGGTTCAAGTGGCAAATGGTACTATTAACTACACTTTATCTGACTTAAACATAATTGCCGCCTACCAAGAAAATGAAGAGGGAGAATATGTAAGCACCGATACCATCCCTACTAGTGGTTATACCCTAAATGAAACGGAAAGTTACTGTGCCATAAACGACGCCAAAGATGAAAGCATTCAAATAGAATACACAAATGGCCTCGTAAATTTCTATGGCCTCTCCCAAAAAGGCACTAAATGTTATTTATATTTTAACATCAATCCATGTGGATCAGCATGCCAAGCTATACTGGCAGATAAAACGATCCAGGAAAGAACGAGCTTTTCATCGGTATTAACATCAAACACTAATGGTACGATATACCAAGCACCGGATGGTGAGGGAACAAGTTATTACTTTGCCGGTAACACCACCGAAAACTGGCTTTCGTTTGCCGGATTTTACTGGAGGATCATCAGGATTAATGGGGATGGCACAATAAGAATCATCTATAATGGAACAAGCACAAGTACGACAGGAACAAGTACCCAATTATCTAGCACAAGTGCATTCAATGGTTCGTATAATAATAATATGTATGTAGGATATATGTACACGGAAAATGAAGTGCATGGACTAGGAACAAGTAGTACGATTAAAGGAAGAGTAGATGAATGGTATCAAGATAATAT
>CALVHY010000030.1 GCA_944329205.1 uncultured Bacilli bacterium
TAATAACTAGTTCCATCCCCATCCAGTGCTTGGTATATCGTACCCTTAGTGTTTGATGTCAATGTTGATGAAAAGCTCGTTCTTTCTTGGATCGTTTTATTTGCTAATATTGCTTGACAAGCTGATCCACATGGATTGATGTCAAAATACAAATAACATTTTGTGCCTTTTTGGGATATTCCTAATATATTTGTTTTCCCATCTACATATCCAATAGTGATGCTCTCATCTTTTACATCATCTACGGCACAGTAACTCTCGCTTGCGTTTAAGGTATAACCACTAGTAGGTATCGTATCTACCTCATCATATCCTCCTGCTTCGCTTTGTTGATATATAGCTACTATATTTAAATCATAAGGGATATATGTTATTGTTCCATTAATTAGAGGTATACTCTGTGTAGTTCTGTATTTTGCTCTTGTAAAGTTTAATATTAATGTTGTAATTATAGCAATTATTATTACACCTATGATAATATTACTTTTTAAATGATTCTTTTTTAGTACATCAAACTCCATACTAACATCCCTTCATGATGCTAGGCTTCATTTTCTTTTATAAACAAATAAACTATCATATATTTATTCATAATTAGTTTCCTAGCTTATATTTAAATTATATTATTGCCTAGATATAAAGTCAAGAAAAAATTGCAATATTTCAAACTTTTCTGTTTTGCGTTTAATGATAATTTATAATTTCTTTGGTGATAGATATGGATATTTCAAATAATTTAAAAGATTTTTTTGAAAACAAAAAGATTGATAAAATAACTGCTACTAGCGTTGCCAAATACTTAGGTATTTCTAAAACAACTTTATCAAATTATATAAATGGAGATGCATATATACCTTTAATACATTTAAATAAACTTTGTAATTTGTTTCACGTTTCAATTGATCACCTTTTAGGCCTATCCAAACTAGAAAATTATAAAGATAATATTGAATTAGAAGAGTTAAATCCCCAAGAAATTGGAAACAGATTAAAAGCCATTAGAAAAGAGCTAAAAATCAATCAACAAAATATTGCTTCTTTAGTTGGCGTAAATAAATCTAGCATCAGTCGCTATGAAAAAGGTGAAACCTTAATCTTAACCATTGTTTTATATACTTTTTGTCAAAAATATAATATATCGGCTGACTATCTTTTAGGCAAAAATGAAAATCCCCATTTAAAAACGTCATGACTTAATCTTCATGACGTTTTAATTTGTTATACTTGCCATTTCTCTTTTAGTTTTAATTGTTTTATTTTCAATATTTACCCTTTGCACTACAAAAAGCATAATAACAACATTAATTGTAAATGAACCTCCATAACTCAAAAATGGAAGTGGTACTCCTGTTAGAGGTATTAAAGCGAGTATTCCCAGTAAATTAATTAAAATATGGAATAACAAGTATAAAAATACTCCATAAGCTAAAATACTAAGCCTTAAGTTTTCGGCTTGTCTAGCAATTTTAAGTATTCGCCATAACATAACCATATAGCCTAAAATTAATATAACCCCAACTATTAGCCCCAACTCTTCAACAATAATTGGAAAAATAAAATCGGTATGACTTTCCGGCAAATACAAATATTTTTGACTACTATTACCAAGCCCTACTCCAAATAATCCCCCATTATGAATAGCAATAAAACCATTACAAACTTGATAACCAGTATCTTCGGTATAGCGCTCACAAGGATTTAAAAATTCAAATCTTTGCAATTGTCTTGAATTAAATATTTCCGTTCCACTATATAAAATAGCCAGTACTGCCAAAACAAGACAAACAGCTCCAATCTTTAAAACTTTAATAAAATTTTGCTTAACATAAGGAATACTAATAAATACAAAAAAGACAATTCCTCCAATAATTAAAGCTGTTCCAAAATCCGGTTGCATAGCAATTAAAACCGCGATAAATAAACACATAGCTACCGGTATTAAAAAGGCATAAATATTATTTGTTTTCTTTTTTTCTAAACGACTATAAGCCACTGCCAAAAAAACAATTATTATGGATTTAGCAAACTCACTAGGTTGTAAAGCAAAAGGTCCAAGATCATACCAACTTCTAGCATTATTAGTAAGCGTCCCATATATTAATAATCCTAATAATGCTACAATTATACCGACAATTAAAAAAGGAACTAAATACTTATATTTACTTGTAGGAAATCTTATAACTATTAAAAAACCAATTATAAAACTAACTACTAAAAATATTGCTTGTCTTAAGAAAAAATGATATTGAGCAACATTATATCTAAGTACAGTTGATACACTTGACGAAGAAAAAATCATAATGAGGCCAACAATACTATATATAATCATAATTACTAATAACCAAATATCCATCTTACCTAGTAATTTCTTCACTATAAACACCCTACTAATAGTTTAACATATTCCTCTTGCTTTTTAAAGAAAATTTAAAATTTATTATTTTTTAATGTCAAAACAGTGCCTAAATGAGTAAACTATAATAGATACATAAAGGAGGTATAAATATGTATTATTATGGAAATAATGGCTACTATGGTGGTGGCTATGGCGGATACCAACCTTGTTGTAATACCACATATGCTGGTTATACTAGTGGCTACGGCATAGGAGCAGCTATATGGATTGTCCTATTTATTTTACTTGTTATCATCATTGGCGCCGGCTGGAGCTTTGGTAACAATAACAACTAGGAAGAATTTTCTTCCTTTTTTCATTTTACAAATCCTTTAATTTGTGATAAAATAAAGCCACTTAAGGGGTGGGTATTATGAAGTTACCAAAAATTAATATTTTAGATGAAAAAGACAAAAAACTAAGAAGTATCAGTCAAGAAGTAAAATTCCCTCTTTCCAAGGAAGATAAACAAAACATTAATGATATGATAACTTACTTAAAAATGAGTCAAATTCCTGAATATGAAGAAAAATATCAACTAAGAGCCGGTATGGGCCTTGCCTACATTCAAATAGGTATTCCCAAACGTGTTTTTGTCATCGTTGAAGAATTAGAAGATAATTCATTTAAAGAGTATATTATCATCAACCCTAAAATTATCAGTCATAGCGAAGAAATGATTTATGTTGGCGAAGGTGAAGGCTGTTTAAGTATCAATCGGGAAGTTGAAGGAATCGTCCCAAGATATGCAAGAGTAACAATTGAAGCTCAAGATATGGATGGAAATCCTTTTAAAATTCGGGTAAGAGAAGATATTGCTATTGCTTTTCAACACGAAATTGATCATTTAAATGGCATTTTATTTATTGATCACATTGATCCCCAAAATCCTTACAAAAACGCTAATAAATATCGTGAAATATAAAAAGTGACTCCTAAACAGTCACTTTTACTTTATTTCTTCTAAATCAACACTAACAATTTTACTTACACCCGACTCTTGCATCGTAATCCCATATAAAACATCAGCATATTCCATCGTTCTTTTCTTATGTGTAATTAAAATAAACTGACTAATATTTTTTCTCTCCTGCAAATACTTGCCAAAAGTATCAACATTAGCCTCATCCAAGGCCGCTTCTACTTCATCTAAAATACAGTAAGGACTAGGCTTGACATTTAATATAGCAAACAAAACAGCAATTGCCGTTAATGTTTTTTCACCCCCTGATAAAAGACCAATCGAATTTAATTTTTTTCCTGGTGGTTCTGCTTCAATTTCAATGCCTGTATTTAATAAATCGTTTGGATCAGTTAATCTTAAAGAACCCCTTCCCCCTTTAAATAAAGCTCGAAAGACGTGATTAAACTCTTTACTAATCAAATCAAAGGTCATTTTAAACTTCTGAATCATAATCTTATCCATTTCCGTTATAATATTGTTTAATTCTAAACTTGAATCTTCTAAATCTTTACTTTGTTTAAGCAAAAATTCATACCTCTGATTTACTCTATCAAACTCTTTAATAGCTCCAATATTAACTTCTCCAAGACTATTTATTTCCTTCTTTAATACTTCTACTTTTTCTCGTGCTTGATCCTCATCAATAGTTAACTCATAATTATTAAGCGCATATTCAAAAGTAATTCCATAATTTTCAGATAAACTAAGCAGCAAATTATCCAATTTAACATCATATTTACCGAGAATTATTTCTTTTTCTTTTAAAGTATTTTGCATACTCGTATATTCTTTATTTACTTTATTATTTTTTGTTTCCATTTCGTTAATAATCAAGGCTAACTCTGATTTTTGCCTTTTTAATTTTTCAAGTTCAACACTAAGCATATCTTTTTGACTAGAAACACTATTTACTTCTTCTAAAATACTTACTAATTTCTGATCTAATTTATTTGTACCAATTTCTTCATTACCTTTAATTTCTAGTTCTTTTTTAGCAAGATTATCTTCAATTATTCTTACTTTATTAGTTCTTGTATTTAATATTTCATTCAAATTAATTAAACTTTTAGCTAAATCACTTGCTTTTTGTTCAAGCTCATTAAAATTATCATTAAATTTAGCCCATTCTTCATTTAAGTTTTCTAATTCTATCTTAGTTAATTCTAATTTTTCCTCTAATTCACTTAATCTTAATTTTTCATTTAAAGAGCTATTATTTTTAGTAGATCCTCCCGTTATAGATCCTCCCACATACAATACTTCACCATCTAAAGACACTATTTTATAACGATATTCTAAAATTTTACCTATTTTATTTAAAGCATCAATATCTTTTACTACCAAAACATTACCAAGTTGATTTTTAATGATATTATCATATTCTTCTTCATATTTAACCAAATTACTAGCAATATCGACTAAACCAGGTAGATCTTTAATTTTGGCCCAATCTTTAGCCATAATTTCTCTTGGTTTAATTATATTTAGCGGAAAAAAAGTTGCTCTTCCCAAATGATTATCTTTTAAATAATTAATACATTCTTTACTAGCTTCTTCATCCGTAACTACCAAAAAACTTGAAGCTCCCCCTAAAGATGTAGAAATAGCTACTTCAACATCACTATCCATCGTAAGTAAATTACCAATCGTATTATGAACTCCTTTTAAACGCATATTATTTAAAACGCTTCTAACGGCATTAGGCAACTTAGCATAATTACTTATATTATCTTTTAATATTTCCCTTTTATTTTCTAAAACCAAAATCTCTTTGGCATAATCATTTATTTTGGCCATATAATTATTCTTTTTAACTTTTTCCATAATTAAATCATTATCCACTTTATCTTTTTCCAATGATTTTTCTTTAATATCCAAAATAATATCATCAAGTTTCAATTTTTCCGTCGCAAGTTCTTTTTTTAAAGCTAATTCTTCTTCCTTTAATTTAACCATTTCTTCTTCCAAATTATTTTTTAAAGCATTATATTTTTTCCGCTCCATTGTTACTAATTTTTCCGCTTCTAAACTGGCTAAATTTTCCGTTAATTCTAAAAGCTTATTATTTTTCTTCGTAATTTCTTCATCTAATTTTAAATTTTCTAATTTTTCTTTTTCTAATTTAGCCGCAAAGGAAGCATCTACTGTCGTTATATTAGCCATCTTTTTTTGCAAAGTATCAACTTCAGCGCTTACCTTTTTATAATCCAAGTTGATATTTTGAATATCTCTTGCTATCAAGGCAATTTCCATATTTTTAAGTTCTTCTTTTATTTGCAAATACTTTTTAGCTTCCGCACTCTGTTTTCTTAAAGGGCCAACACTACTTTCTAATTCATCGATTACTAATTTTACCTTAGAAATATTTTCCTTAGTTTTTTCCAGTTTTCTTAAACTAACTTCTTTCCGTTTTTTATATTTTAAAACCCCCGCTGCTTCTTCAAAAATAGTTCTTCTCGCTTCTGGTTTAGAAGAAATAATATCAGCTACACTTCCTTGAGAAATAATATTAAACGAATCCGTTCCCGCTCCTGTATCTAAAAACAAATCGGTTATATCTTTTAATCTTACTTTGGTATTATTTAAAAAATATTCATTTTCACCCGTACTATATATAACTCTTTTTACTTCAATTTCATCAAATTCACTATTTAAATAATGATCAGTATTATCAAACACCAGTGATACATAAGCCCGATTTTGAGCCGGCCTTGTTTTTGAACCGGAAAAAATAACATCACTCATTGCCTCTGATCCGCGCAAAGATTTTATAGATTGCTCTCCAAGTACCCATCTTACCGCATCAACAATATTACTTTTTCCAGACCCATTTGGCCCTACAATAGCTGTAATTCCTTTTTTTATTTCCAAATCTATTTTATCGGCAAATGATTTAAATCCATATGCTCTTATATTTTTTAAATACATCTTTTCACCTTGCCTTAGGATTTTTCTTTAAAGCATCAAAGGCTGCTTTTTGTTCCGCCTCTTTTTTACTTTTTCCAATTCCTCGTCCATATACTATTCCATCAACTACTACTTCAAAAACAAAAGTTTTATCATGGGAAGGACCAGTTTCCTTTACTAAACGATATTCTAATGATTTTTTATCAGTTTGGACCATTTCCTGTAATTTAGATTTATAATCACCCAAAAAAACGTGATGTTCTAAAACATATGGTTTAATTACTTCCAAAACATATTTTTGGGCAACTTCATATCCCTGATCTAAATAAATAACGCCAAGTACCGATTCAAAGGTATCCGCGATAATTGTATCATTAATATTTTTCCGCTGTCCCACGCCAACTCTAATATATTTATCAATCCCTACATCTTTAGCATATTGGGCCAATGCTTCTTCACAAACAAAACTAGCTCTAATTTTCGACAAATCGCCCTCTTGAAAATCAAAATTACGATAAAAATAATCACTAGTAATTAACTGTAAGACAGCATCTCCCAAAAATTCTAAACGTTCATAATTTTCAACCTTATGTTCATTAGAATAACTACTATGTGTTAAAGCTGTTTTTAATAATTTTTGATTACTAATTTTAATATCATATTTATCTAAAAAATTCATAAGACCACTCACTTATCTTTTTTCTTTCTTAATTATAACAAAATCCACATGAAAAATAAACACCAACGTGTTTATTAAATCCATTTTGATATATAAATTTTCCTAGTTGATTCAAACTCTACTTTTCTAAATATTTCTATAATACTTTCAACTATTGTCTTTATAATATCGCCATAACTTTTCTTTACCTTTACCCTTAAAAGTTCTTGTTTAAGCGTTTTGCGAAATAAATAATCATCTATATATCTACTCATAATTTTATCGATTTCCACTGCATTTTTAACATCATCTTCATTATTTAAATCTATCTTAAAAATATAATCTTTATAAATTTTAACAAGTTGAACCGATAATGTATCGCCCTCAATAAAATCAGTATTAATAATTTTCCAATAATTTTTACAATAACTTAAAACTTGTTTATTCTTATTCACTTTGATCTTCCTTTACTTCAAACTTTACAAATACATATTACAATGAAAAAATAAATTTGTCAAATAAAACTTTTTTAGTTATAATAATATTGGGTGATAAACTTGAAAAAAACAAAATTAAAATTAAAAAAAAGTATATGGATAGGATTAATAATCGTTATTTTTATATGTATTGCCCTATTCGCAGGTTTAAATATTTACCAAAATATTAAATATAAACAAACAAATGAATACAAATTATTACAACTAGGATATACAAATGAAGAAATTCAATTATTTACTGAATTATTAACAGAAGAAGAAATAACTTCTTTAACAGAGGCAAACAAAGACGACTTTTTTGTTGCTGTCTTACAAGATCAATATTTTATCAAAGCCAATTTAGATCGTTATATGACATATCACGACCAAAACGAAAACCGATCAGCAAGAGAAGTCGTTAGTATCACTAATACTAATAGTGATTATCCACGATATGATTATAATATCGAGACAGATACATCCAAAGATTATCTCCTTCTTGTCAATAAATACTATTACTTAAACGAAGATTACGTTCCTAGTGATTTAGTAAATATTAGCAACCAATATTATTACGGTGAAAATCATCAGATTAGAAGGATAGTATATGATGCCTTCATTGACATGTGGAATGAAGCTTATAACGCGGGAATATATTTAATTATTAACTCCAGTTACCGGACCTATCAAGAACAGCAAAGTGTTTACGATTCCTACAAAAACACCTATGGAACTACCTATGCTGATAGTATCGCGGCCCGCCCCGGATATTCCGAACATCAAACCGGTTTATCTATCGATATTTTTAGCACCGAATATACGACAACATCTAATTTCAAAGGATCTCCTGCTCATGAATGGCTCGTTAATAATGCTTATAAATACGGTTTTATTCAAAGATACGAAGAGAATACGGAAGAAGTTACTGGTTTTGCTGAAGAAGCTTGGCACTGGCGCTATGTTGGAATCGAAGTTGCAACCTACTTACACGAACACGATATTACCTTTGATGAATATTATGCTTACTTTATTGCTAATGAGTAAGTTTTTTTTCAGCTAAAAAAAGCCCATGATCCAGGCTTAATTAACTATTTGGTGACCAGTACGGGATTCGAACCCGTGAATGCTGCCGTGAAAGGGCAGTGTGTTAAGCCGCTTCACCAACTGGCCAAAAAAATGGTGGGACTGGGGGGACTTGAACCTCCG
>CALVHY010000031.1 GCA_944329205.1 uncultured Bacilli bacterium
TGATATTGCAAGAAGAAAAGGGTTAAGATACCGTGAAGATATATTAGATAATATGGGAAGTGATGAACTAATTGCCAACCTTTTTAGAATTTCCCAAACAGAGCAAAAATTAAAGAAAGATAATATAAAGGGGGAAAATGAATCATGTGCCGTTCATTTTAATATAGGTAAAAACATTAGAGAAGTCATAGCTAAAAATGGTGGAACAATGCCGGAGGACTTACCAACACCAGAAAAGAGTTTAAAAGAATTAGAAAAAGAAAAGAAAAATAAATTATTAAAAGTTGATTAAGAAAGGAAGACAAAATATGTTAGAAAATATTGAAGTACTATACCATAGCAGTATTAAAATAAATAAAGGAGTTATTATTTATTTTGACCCTTTTAAAATAGATAAGGAATATCATGATGCCAATATTATTTTTATTACCCACAGTCATTACGATCATTATAGTGAAGAAGATATACTGAAGGTAAGAAATGAAACTACTCGTGTTGTAGCACCCATTGATTTGCTAGACAATCTATTAACACTAGGATTTACAAAGGAAAGTATAATAATTGTAAAACCAAATGAAAACTATAATGTAAACGGTTTAACATTTAAAACCATGCCAGCATATAACACCAATAAAAACTTTCATCCTAAGAGTAATAATTGGGTAGGTTATTTGCTTACTTTAAATGATACAATCTATTATATCGCGGGTGATACCGATATTACCGAAGAAAATAAACAAGTGAGATGTGATGTTGCCTTTGTACCTATTGGTGGAACCTACACCATGGATTATAAAGAAGCAGCCGAACTAATAAATGAAATCAAACCTAAAATAGCAGTGCCAACTCATTATGCAGCAATCATTGGAACGAAAATAGATGGCGAAAACTTTGCCAAACTATTAGATTCAGATATTGAATGTAAAATTTATATAAAATAAGGAGAGATTATGGAAAAATTAACACCAGCCCAGCTTGTTGATAAAGGAATATGCCCTACATGTTATGATAAAGAGCATAACCACTCTTTATATGGAGACAATACAAATAAAATGCTATATGAAAATGATCTATTTGAATGCTTCCTAGTTGGAAACCCCAGGGCCGAAGGTCACATGGTAATAAGCAGTAAAAAACATTATAAAGATATGATGGCAATACCAAATGATTTATGTGCGGAAGTATTTGTCTTTGCCAAAAAAGTAATGAATGTTCTAAAAAGTGTTTATCAAGCTGAAAGTGTATATTTATGCACTATGTGTGATGGGCCGATGAATCATTTTCATGTGCAATTAATACCCAGATATGATTTTGAGAAAAGAGGATCAAAAAACTTTGTAAAACCACGAAAAGAATATGTAGAAGATAAAGAAAAAATAGCAAAGATACGTAAAGTATTAAGTGATTAAAATAAATTAATTCTGCTTTTTAAATATTGACTTATTATATTACCTTGCATAATCTACAACTATTTATCCAAGATTTAGATAAGAATCAATCTTTAAGATATAACACCCATTCTTCAATCTTTAATAAAAAACTTTTCTTTGTTCGCTTGTTTTGTAGTATTGTTTATTGTATAATTTTAATAGGAATATTTGTGTGAGTGTCATCCTCCAATCTTGAAAAAGAAAGGAGGTAGATGTTGATGAAAACTAAGACTTTTATAATAAAAGCTCTAAAGCTCATTGCTATCATTTTATTACTTTCTGCCTTATTGGTGTTAGCAATAAAAAAATAGACACTCTACAGCATTGATAGAGTGTCAAACCCATTAAATGGAGGCGACATTCACTTGCAAGATCGAATGTTCCTCTTTTTATTTTATGCAAGTTCTCTTGCTTACATACTAATAATATCATAAATTACTGAATTTGTCAAAAAAGTCTTTGCTGTTAAATATTGCTTATATTGTAAATTCCTTATAGAATTGACATTTATCGAAAGCTCGACATTTTGGTTCGAGACTATTTTCCTCTAGTGCGAGAGAGTAGCCTATTTAAAACCTTTAAGATTAAATAGGTCGATAAATCTCAAATCTAATAATATTTTATCATACTTTAGATTTTTATGACATATCTTTCCCTACAAAGACATTATAAATTTCATTGTATCTATAACCTAACTTAGCATAGTTAGAATCTGGTACTAAAATATTTAATTCTACTAATTTGTCTATTAATATAGACACAGTATTTCTTGAAACAGATGACTCTTCTACGATTTCTTTTTTTGTAAAAACAATTTGTCTCATGATGGCAGGCATAATCCGATATACAGCATTACTTTTTAATATTTTAATTTTTTCCATATCTTTATTATAAATTTGGTTAATTCTATTTATTTTTGCAATATAATTATTGCATTGATCAATTACACATTGCAGAAAAAACTTTATAAATCCCAACATATTGCCTTTTCTACTTTCGTTTAAAAGTTTATAATAAGTAGGCTTATATAATTCAATTACTTCTGATAAAAATAAAATTGGTTCTTCTTCGGTTAAAAGAGCTAATTGAATAGGAATGAGCGCTCTACCAAGTCTACCATTACCATCGCGATAGGCATGAATGGTTTCAAATTGTGAATGAGATATTGCCAAATTAATAAGTATAGGATCAATATAAGCATCATTCATATATTCAAATAAATTATTTAACAAAATTGGAACTTCCTCTGATACCGGTGGAATAAATGTTGCTTCTTCAATCGTACATCCTTTTGGGCCAATCCAATTTTGAGTAGTTCTAATATGACCAGGATCTTTTTCATTTCCCCGTACACTATTTAATAATATCTTATGAATATCATTAATGAATTTAATATCAATTTTGTGATTATCTTTTAAATGCATTTTGGCAAAATCAATTACCTTTTTTAAATTTTGTATTTCTAAATTATCATCTGTTTTAGGCATATATTTTAAATAATACATATCATCTTGTGAAATTTGAGTACCTTCTATTTGTGCTGATTTTAAACTTTCACTTAAAATGATTGAGTCTAAAAAAAATCTTGAATCAAATTGACTGTTTTTTAAACTTGATTTGTATTCTCCAAATTTTAAATTAGCTTCGGAAATTAAAGTCATTAACTCCTTATCTATTTTATATTCAAGTGGTAATTTTTTTACTTTTATAGGTTCCATTTTCTTCACCTCTTCAAAATATTATCATATTCCACACAAAAAGCAAATAAAAATGCACATTTTTTTTAAAATATTGCGCATTTTTATAGAAGAGTTACACGTTTTGCACAATTACTGTGCAATAATAATTCAAATTTTTGAGTAAAATTCAATTTGGTGCGAGAGAGTAGCCTATTTAAAACTCTAAGATTAAAATAGGTCGATAAATCTCAAATCTAATAATATTTTAACATACAGATATTTTTTAGTAAATATGATAAATTTTAGATTTTCCATAATATTAAATCGCGGCATTACAAAAGGTGAATTTTTAAAGCAAAAATGGTTTAAAGCAAAAATACTTGAAGTGCAAACATTTATATGATAGACTATTTATAGTGATGCTATGATGAGAAAAAATAAATTAGTTCTGCCTGTTTTAAAATGGGTTGGAGGAAAAAGACAATTATTACCTATTATACATAAACATTTACCAAAGTTAAGCAATAATGCTACTTATTATGAGCCTTTCATTGGCGGTGGAGCAGTTTTTTTCGATTTACAACCATCAAAGGCAGTAGTTAATGACATCAATCATGAATTAATTAATGTTTATCAAACAATTAGAGATGATGTTGAAAAACTAATTGCAGAATTAAGTAATGAAAATAAATATGCAAATACATCGGAATGCTACTATAAAATAAGAGAGTTAGATCGCAATCCTGATATTTATAATAAACTAAGTAATATAGAAAAAGCAGCTAGAGTTATTTACTTAAATAAAACCTGTTATAATGGACTTTATCGTGTAAATAGTATGGGTGAATTTAATTCTCCTTTTGGAAGGTATAAAAATCCAAGTATTATAAATGAAATTGGTTTAAGAGCTGTTAGCAAATATTTTTGTGAAACAGATATTACTTTTCGAAATATGGATTTTGAAGATGCATTGGAAGGAATAAAAAAAGGTGATTTTGTGTATTTTGATCCTCCTTATGTTCCTCTTTCAACGACCTCTAACTTTACAGGGTATAATGAAAGTGGTTTTGGCTTTGAGGAGCAGGAGAGATTAAAACGTTTATGTGATAAGCTTACTGATCAAGGTGTCCATATTTTATTATCCAATTCTGATTGTGATTATATTCGAAAGTTATTTTCAGATAAAAAGAGATATACAATTATAGAAGTAAAAGCTAAAAGAAGTATTAATAGTATAAGTTCAGCAAGAGGGGAAATAAGTGAGGTGTTAATTATTAATCATGTCAGAGTTTAAATATAATGAGGAAGCATGGGAAAAAATATTTAGTGATTACAATATATTAGAAGAAATAAATGAAAAAGGATTTTTTAAAATCACTTCTGAAGAAATTAATAAATATAGACAAGCTAGATTAATGACAAAATTTGATAATAGTGAAGCTATACCTACAATATTGAGTCGGAACAATCTTTCAATTTTACCAATTAGTGGTAATAGCTATATGATTTCTACTTTTAAAACATATCATAAACTTGAACAGGCATCAGAAAATGTTATTAGAGTTGATTTTCCTCAATATATTGAAAGTATCAATTATAATAAAATTACTAGTGAAGCCTTAGCTTTAAATTGTGCTTACATTACTAAGATATTAGAAGATTTTTTAGAAGAAGAAAATCTGGTACCTACAGTAAGTGGAAAAATGGGATCTGGAGATTTTTGCTTTCAAATAGGAAATTTAAAAAATAATGAAAACATTTTAGTTGAAGTAAAAAATTCACGAATTGAAATAGATGGCGGATATGAAGGGATGAAAAGTTTAGCTATAATTGAAGCTAAAAATAAAATATCATCAGATTTTTTGGTTAGACAGCTTTATTATCCATACCGACTATGGAAAGATAAAGTAAGTAAGAAGGTTAGACCTATCTTTATTATTTATTCCAACAGTGTATTTACTTTATATGAATACCGTTTTAATGACGATAATAATTATTCATCTATAGAATTGATAAAATGTCGGGAATACAGTATTGATGATACAAAAATTACTTTTGATACAATTAAAGATATTTATGACAATATTCATGAATTTGTAGATGAACCAGAAGTAGCTTTTCCTCAAGCAGATAATTTTAATCGAGTAATTAATATTTGTGAATTAGTACGTGATAATGAAATAAATAAAAAAAATGTAAGAGATAATTATGATTTTGTAGAAAGACAAGCCGACTACTACACCAATGCGGCAATATATTTAGGATTAATTAAGAAAAAAGGTAATTTTTTTGAATTAACTTCTGTTGGTAAAGAAATTTTTAACATGAATTATAAAAAAAGACAAATTGAATTTATTAGAAGAATTTTATCTCATAAAGTTTTTTATGAAGTTATGAAAATATATTTTGAACAATCAGAAGTACCATCAAACAAAACAGTAGTGGATTGCATGAAAAAATGTAATCTATATCATGTGGTTAGTGATGAAACTTTTTATCGCAGAGCATCAACTATAAAATCTTGGATTGATTGGATTATTGATTTAGTTAGAGAAGAACTTGATTAGTTCTTCTTTCGTATTTTAAGGAGGTTTCGACATGATTCTACAACCCAAAAATTTTAACTTAGAGACAACAAGTATTTGGAGTTTTAAAGACCGTGGAGATTGGGCAACTCACAAAGGAGATTATAGAGGAAATTGCAGCCCCTATGTTTTACGTAATTTATTACTTAAGTATACCCAAGAAAACGACTTAGTGCTAGATCCTTTTTGCGGAAGTGGTACTACTTTAATAGAATGTAAATTGTTAAAACGTCATGCGATAGGCTTAGATATTAATAGTAATGCTATAATGCATACTAAAGAAAAATTAGAATTTAAATATCACGAGAGTTATAATCCTAAGCTGTATTGCTTAAATTCTATTAATTTAGATAAAGTAGTTAGTAAAGAAAGTGTGGATTTTATTTTTATTCATCCTCCATATGCTAATATTATTCAATACAGTCAAAACATAAATGGTGATTTATCTAGATTATCTATTGATGATTTTTTACAGCAAATGAAAATATTTTCAAAAAAAAGCTTTAATGCTCTGAAAAAAAATAAAATTTGTACTATTTTGATTGGAGATATAAGAAGAAATGGCAATATAATTCCTTTAGGATTTAATATTATGAATATTTTTATAAATGCAGGTTTTCAATTAAAAGAAATAATTATTAAAGAACAACATAATTGTACATCAACAAAATACTGGAAAAATAAAAACATAAATTTTTATTTATTAGCACATGAATATATTTTTGTATTAAAAAAATGAAAAGATTATGGAATAGTAACTTTTTGCAAAAAAAATGACTTCTTTAAAAGTTTAAGAATATATTCTTATTATACACTCTTTTTCTAACTTTCTGAAGTCATTTCATTTCCCTCTGGTGCCTGTGGAGGGACTCGGACCCTCACGATATTGCTACCACTGGATTTTGAGTCCAGCGCGTCTACCAATTCCGCCACACAGGCATGTATCAATTATATCATAAATTTACCAATTGTACTAGCAAAAATCCTCACTTTTGGTATATAATAATAAAGTGATGTTTTATGATAATATTTTTTTACATTTTAACTTTTATTTTATTTTTAATATGGTCTAATTTAATGATGAAAAAAAGATTAAATAAATTAGATCAATCTTTTTATACTAAAATCAAAATAACTAACATCAAAACTACTGTTTTTAAAATCATAACGTTTTTTGCTGATGCCAAATTTATTGCTATTCTTTGTTTATTATCCTTCTTATTTTATCCTAATAAACATTTATCTTTAGTAATAATTATCAACATGCTTTTAACTTGGGTTTTAATAAGCATTTTAAAGCATACCTTTAAAAGAAGTCGCCCCAATATAAAAAGATTAGTTGAAGAAAGAGGCTACTCATACCCCTCAGGTCACACCATGACCTCTACATCCTTTTATGGTTTTATAATCTTTTTAGCTATCATCAGTAATTTAAGTCTAACTTTAAAAATTATTTTAACTAGTTTATTATCTATCATTATTTTACTAATTGGCTATTCCAGAATTTACTTAGGAGTACATTATTTAAGTGATATAATTGGTGCTTTATTATTTAGCTTTAGTTATTTAATGTTATACATTTTCTTTACTTATTTTATTTTAAATTTAATTTAGTTTCCATAATTTAAAGCATTTATGATATAATAAAAGTACAAAAAGGAGATGTAGACATGGCTAAAAGAAAAGAAAAAATAATGCCATTTTTTAAATTTTTAGCAATTGCAATGGCTATTATAACCTTAATTACTTTGGGTTTATTTAAATTTATAGATATCTTACCAGGAGATTATTTTCTTGTTCTCTGTATTTTACTAATTTTATTTACAGGTTTATTTTCCTATTTAATATTAGTAAGAAAAGGAGCTAAAAGACGAGCTATAGGAACAGTACTCTCCATCCTTTACATCATTTTATTAGTATTAATTATCATTTATGAATTAAACACCATTGGTTTTTTAAAAAAACTAGGCTTTACCGACTATAAAACTGAAAACTATAGCATTTTAGTTTTAAAAGAAAGTGAATATGAAGAACTAGCTGATCTCGATGAAACTTCTATCGGTAGTCTTGAATTTAACACTGAAGGTTTACAAGAGGCAAGAAAACATCTCGAAAAAGACATTACCGTTGAATTTATAACGAGTGATAACATAACTACTTTAAAAGAAGAATTTCTTGCTGAAGACTTTGTGGGAATGTTAATTGAAAATTCCATGCTAGCGATGATTAACGAAAGTGATGAAGATTTTTTTGATGAATACAAGGTTATATACGAATTTTCTATCGATGTTAAAACTGAAGATATCACCGAAGAAGTCGATATAACCAAAGAGTCTTTCAACATTTATGTTTCAGGTATAGATACGTATGGCTCTGTAAGTAGTGTTTCAAGAAGTGATGTTAACATGATTATCACTGTTAACCCTAACACTAATCAAATATTAATTACTTCAATTCCAAGAGATTACTATGTAACTTTAGCTAGCAAAAATGCCAAAGACAAGCTTACTCATGCGGGTATTTATGGTATTGAAGAAAGTGTAGCTACTTTAGAGAATTTACTTGATATTAAAATAAATTATTACATCAAAGTTAATTTTACATCTCTAATAGATATTGTTGAAGCTTTAGGTGGCGTAAGCGTTTATTCAAAATACAGTTTTACTAGTCAAGATGGCTATTCTTATACTCAAGGATACAACGAGGTTGATGGTCAAAAAGCTTTATCTTTTGTTAGAGAGCGAAAATCCTTTAATGGTGGCGATCGGGTAAGGGTAGAAAACCAAGCGGCGATGATTGAAGCTTTAATAAACAAAGCCACATCTCCATCCATTATTGTAAATTATACTAGTTTATTAAGTGCTTTAGATGGTTCCTTTATAACTAATTTAAGCACTGCTGATATTACTAAATTCATCAAAATGCAAATTGATAAAATGCCTTCATGGGAAATCCAAAATATTAGTTTGGATGGTACAGATGCCTCAGATTATACTTATTCTTATGGTGGCACGAAACTCTATGTCATGTATCCTGATAACGAAACTGTTATAAATGCTACTACCAAAATAAATGAAATAATTAATAGTTAAAAAAGGGGCTGTTGCTTAATATTGCAACAGCCTTAATAATTATATAAACGATATAAACTAATAGATGGTTTATTAAATAATCGGAAGCTAAATCGTTCCGTTCCAATTCCATTTGATATATACAACTGTTTTTCATCAACGTTATAATAATCATTAATATAAGTATTAGCCCCATCTTTTTTAATAATACCACCCACAAATGGTATTTTTATTTGCCCACCAAGAGAATGTCCTGCCAAAACAATATTAATATTAGTAATATCATTAACAGTATCCGGCTTATGAACTAGCGTAATTGTGAAGTAATTATTCTCCTCAAAAAGTTCTGAGTCAAAATCATCAGTTAATCCCACCAAATTAATAGGGACACTACTATTATCATAAATAAGCATATTGGTATTATCTAGTAAAATAAAATCACTATCATTCAATATTGTCTGATACTGATCCTCATAATATTGATCATAATCTCCCGCTACAGCTACCTTAAAAAGTCTTGCTTCCATATCTTTCAAACATTTAGTCATCGTATCAATATCATTTTCATCCAAATCTTCTTTATCAAACAAATCCCCCGTAAAAACTATTATATCTGCTTTAAGTTCGTTAATACGTTCGGTAAGCAGTTCTAAATCTTCTGAATCGGTAGTTCTTCCCATATGAATATCAGAAAAATGCACTATTTTAAATCCATTATAACTTCCATCAAGCTCTTCATCGATAATAGCTATTTCTTTAACTACTAACCCCTTAGTATTAATATATCTTGCATAAAGGAAAAGAATAAAAAGGATGATTAAAACCAAAAACAACACTTTAATAAATCTTCTTGGCCTAATTTTAACAGTCTTCTGCATAGGCATCACCAAATAATAAGCAGTAATATCACACACATTGCATTATGAAGCATATGGGCAAAATATGAAGTATAAATATTATCAGTTTCAAAAAAAGCTTTAGCAAAGAAAAAACCTAAAGCACTATAAGGGATAAGGTATAATAATTCCCAATAATTATTAGTGCTTAAGAAACTTGAAATATGCGCAAATCCAAATAGCAAAGAAGTAACTATAGCAAAAGAATACCAATTAGGGAAAGCCTTTTTAAAACTAGCTCGAAAGACTATTTCCTCAATCAAGGGACCCAAAAAAATCATCGAAATAAAACTACTCACCGGATATTCACTTAATAAAACCCGGTTAGCTTCTTCATTACTAGCTATACCTCCCGCCAAACTTGAGATGATAATATTACTAATCATCATTGCCCCAAGTCCAATAATCCAATTTCTTATAGCTATTTTAACATATTCTTTTTTAAAACTCCTAAAATTATCTATAAGTCTTTTATGATAAATAAGGCCTAAGACTATAAGCATAATAACATATACTAAAACCTGAAAAATACTAGCAATTATTCTATTATCATGATAATAATAATCCCGAAAAAAATAAGAACAGATTAAACTAATTAACAAATATATTAAAATAGTTCCAAGTCCCTTCATAAATTCTTTTAAGTAATAGCCAAATTTTTCTAATGCTTCCATTTTATCAACCTCATCTTCATAAATAAATATAACACAAAATTACTCTTAAATACAATAGAATATAAATAAATTGACATAAAAAATCTTGACGATAAAATATGCTTTTGATAAAATGAATTTACTACAGGAGTAAATTATGAAAAAAAAGTATTATCTATTAAGCTTTATAGCTCCAATGCTATTATTGTTTATTGTATCAACCCTATGTGGTTATATTCCCTTTAAAGACTATACTTTTAATAAATTTGATGCCTTTTATGAATATCCAACCTTTTTAGTCGAACTCGGAAGAATGCTTAGAGAAGGAAGCAGTGTTTTTTATACTCTTCACGCTGGAATGGGTGTAAATTTTTTTAGTATTTTAAACCTTTATGGGGGCAGTCCCTTAAATATATTTAGTGTATTTTTTGATAATACAACTATTTATATTTTTTACACCATACTTATTTATTTAAAGTTAGGCTTATCCGGTTTAACGATGAGCATTTATTTAAATAGTTTAAATACTAAATACAAGGATACTATTTGGAATGTCTTATTTAGTTTAATTTATGCCACTTCCGGTTGGGTAATTGCTATGAGCATGCATATCATGTGGCTAGATGCCTATATATTATTACCGTTAATTATTAAGGGTTTAGATAAATTAATATTAACAAACAAATATTTAGAATACACTTTATTTTTAGCCTTAGCCATTATAACAAATTATTATACAGGTTTTATGTTATGTCTATTCATGGTTATTTATTTTGTTTACAAAACTTTAACTACAAACAATTTTAATAAAAAAACAATACTAAGATTTATCATCTTTTCTCTTGTTGCCGCCTTAATATCTAGCGTTATTTTAATACCAACTATTTTTAATTTATTAGGGGGAAGATTTTCCAATCTTGAATTTACTTTTGATTATTTATCGATTGATTGGTACAATCTTTTATCATCAGTTTATAATATGACCATAGCGTCTTTTGTTACAGCGGATCATAAAGATTTTGGAACTACAACTTTATACATTACTATATTTTGCTTAGCCTTAATTGTTAGTTATTTCTTTAATAGTAAAATATCAAAGAAAAATAAAATCATAACTTTCATCACCATTTTCTTCTTTCATTTAAGTTTTGCCATACCTTTACTAGATTATGCTTGGAATATGCTTCAAAAGCCTTTATGGTGGGAACATAGATATCAATTTGTATATGTTTTCTTTACTATCTTAATAGCTTACGAATCTTTTTGCAAATCCGATAGTATAAAGCTAAGTTCTAAAAAAAAGAGCTTAATAACTATACTTTTTATGCTTCTCTTAATTTTATCATTTTCTTATAAAGTAAAAGGAATGGGTTTATCGGATTTAAATGTTGTCATCGTATTTATTAGTATATTATTATTTTATATATATCTTAAATCACCAAAAAAAGCTAATAAATGGTTAATAATGCTAATAATAGCAGAGCTAAGTATAAATACTTATTCCACCCTTTATCTTAATCGGGGCTTTTTATATAGTACTTTAATGAAAGAGACCGAAGAAGTAAATCAAATTTTAACTAATATTGATAAAGATTATAGGACTACGACAACTTATGTTGATTCTGGATTATTATTTGGCTTTAATTCGCTAGAAATTTTTAGTTCTAGTAATAATGCTCAAGTAATAGCATTTTTAAACGATTTAAACGTATCTCAAAGAAATAAAAACGCCATCATTTTACAGTCACATAATCCTGCGGTTTATTCTCTTTTAGGATTAAAACATTTTGTGGGTACAAGCGAATATTTTGAATGTGAAAATGATTTATGTACAAATGAATACGCTTTACCAATCATGTACAGTGTTGATGCCTCAATATTAGATATAAAATTAAGTGATAACTTTAAAGAAAACATAAATAACATTTATAGTTCGCTTCTTAAAGAAGAAATCGATATATTTTATAATATTCCCCTTAATGTAACATTAAAAAATGTGAAAATTGATGATGAAGGATATTTTTATGATTCCGAAGAAGATGCCAGTGTATCTATAAGTGCTAAAGCCGAGCAAGATTCATTAATTATATTTAACAGCAATCAAACCATGCTTCAAGAAGAAGCAACGATATACATAAATGATGAAGAATATATATTCCCTGAAAACAGTGATTATCTTCTTCTCCTAAAAGCAGGTGATAGTCTAACTATAGTTTATGAGTATGATTCGATATCATTAGATGACATATCCTTTGAAAGCCATTCCTTTACCGCCTTAGATCCTGACCTTTATGAAAACGCTATCAAAGAGATTAAAGCAAAGACAAACTATAAAAACATCGAGGATAATAACTATATTTTAAAAGGGGAAATAAAAGTAAATGACGACTTACTTTTAATTACTATTCCCTATGATAAAGGCCTAAAGATTAAAGTAGATGGCAAAGAGGCTCCTTATTTTAAAGTATTAGATACTCTGATCGGGATTGATATCGAAGAAGGAAGTCATACCATTGAGATAACTTATTTCCCTCAAGGCTTAAAAGCAGGAAGTTTAATTTCTCTTCTTTCTTTAGCCATACTACTAATTTACCCTAAAATAAAAAATAAAAGAAAAAAACAAAAGCTAACTTATTGATATTTATAGAAAAATAAGTTATAATAATTAATAGAAACTAAAAGGAGGAATTTTTAAATGAAAGAAGCGACTGGTGAATTAAATATGACCGTTGTAACAGTAGTTGCAATTGCTGCTGTCATGGCATTCTTTTATGCTTTTGTATGGCCAACAATTAGAACTAGTTTGCAACTTAATACTGCATGCAGTACGGCTGGTGGTGGTACCTATTCAGATGGAGAAAACGGTGTTTCCTGTGCAGGTGGATGGTGCTACATTGGAACCCGTAGTAAAAATTGTTTAGAAAACAGCGGAAATAGCACGACTACGCCATAGCTAATAAAATAACATAATAGGAGGAAAGAAATGAAACAGACAATGGGCGAACTAAATTTAACTGTTATAGTTGTAGTAATTATAGCTTTATTGTCGTTTTTTTTCTTTACAATAATATGGCCTATGATTCAAAACAATTTTTCACAAAATACTAGATGTGATGAAGCGATATGTAGTAATGTGCCTAATGCTGATGGCTCCGTTAATTGTTATTATTATGATAATAACAATGTCGAGCAATCAATTACATGCGCTTGGAAAGGTTAATTGGAGGTAAGATAAATGAAGGAGGCAATAGGTGGTTTTTCATTATTTAATATTGTAATTGTCTTTGTTTTACTTTTTGCTGGTTATATTAGCTTATCAATTAACTATTCTAAGGCATATAATGTCAAAAATGAAATTTTAAATATTATTAAAAATCAAGGTGGAGTATGTACATCTAGTACTCGTGATGCTACTAATTGTTATAACTTTGCGGATCAAATAACTAGTTATTTTAACGATACCAATTATCGTAGTACGGGAAGTTGTGATGAAGGTTGGGTTGGATATAATCGTTCCGGTTTAGTAGTAGATAACGGCAATGCTGCTTTTTGCATCAAAGCCATAAGAGCTAATTCCAATTCTGAACTACCTAATGCTTTATACTACCAAGTAAAAGTATTTTATCAACTAGATTTGCCTATTATAAGTAGTATTATTGAATTTAGTATTTATGGTGAAACAGGAAGAATTTACGATCCTAATGAGTGCCGCTTAAACAGCAGCCGTTATCCATGGTGTGGGGTGAGCTCATGAGACAGTCTATTGGTGGCACATGGCTATTGCAATTAATGATCGTCTTTATTCTTTTGTTTTCCGGTTTTATAATTCTCACTTTGAATTATTCACGAACGGTCAAAACCAAAAACGAACTAATAAATATGTTTGAAAAATATGAAGGTCTAAATACTAATTCCATTGAATTAGTAAATAACTATTTAACATACACCGGTTATAGTACAACTGGTGAGTGTGTTGATACATCAACTCCCGGTGTTTACGGGGCTCTTGATTTATCAGGTAGGTCCCTAGAAACGGCTCGTCCTGATGTTGAATATTATTACTGTGTAAGAAAATATGACGGAGCTAATACCACGCATTATTATCAAATAACCATTTTTTATAAATTAAATCTCCCTATAGTAGGGGATATATCTACTTTTAGTGTTAGAGGAAGTACAAGTAATATTATTTCCTCTGATGAAGATGCTTACAGTAGAAGCATAAGTAATTAGAAAGAAGGAAATATATGAATGTTATAGTATCAAATAAATATCAAAACATGCTTGCAACTTTAGACATAGATGTTATAAAAAGCATTAATGGAGAGTTCGATGTTGAAGAATTGGCTAACATTTTTACTAATTTTTATTTTAATAAAATGATCATTGATATAACGGCGATTAAAGGTTATCAAAACATCAAAAATATTCAAAAATTATCCGTTAACTTTGATCCTAGTAAAATAATATTATTATTAGATGATTCAGCTATGGTTAACAGTGGAGCTTACTTATCAGGCTTAGTTTCCATGGGTATATACAATTTTACTCGTAATACAAATGCGATCAAGTTTTTAATAGATAATCCTAATTCATATAAGGATGTAGCTCAATATCATAATTTAAATGGTGATGTAACTAACGATAAATTAGAATATGATACTTTTACAGGAACCGGCAGTGGCGGTTTAAAAATAGTTGGTTTTAAAAATGTTACATCTCATGCCGGTTCTACTACTTTAGTATACATGTTAAAAAGACATTTAGAAGTTGCTTACAATGTAGTTGCGATTGAAGTCGACAATGAAGATTTCAAATATTTAAATGATAAAAGTCTCAAATCTTCATCCGCCGCTGATTTATCTTTCAATATTTCCAACAATCCTGATGCAGAAGTAATCTTAATTGACTTAAATGAATCTAATCAAGAAAATTTATGTAATGAGGTTATTTATTTAATTGAACCAGGCTTAATTAAACTAAATAAATTAATCAGAAAAGACAAAGAAGCCTTTGAAAAGCTAAAAGACAAAAAAATAGTATTAAACAAAAGTGTTTTAACCCCTAAAGATATCAGTGATTTTGAACGTGAATCAGATAGTAAAGTATTTTTTAACATACCTTATTTAGATGATAAAAAAGAGCATGAACAAATTCTTGATGACTTCTTAGTAGCTTTAGGCTTTTCAAGATTAAACAGTAGCAATTCTAGTAAAGCTAAAATATTTAATATATTTAAATAAAGTTGCCTTAAAGCAACTTTTTAAAAACCAAAAATTAGACAAAAATTATGCTTGAGAAAGCTTTATTATTCATATATAATAATAAATAGGTGGAAAGCATATGAAAAAAACAAGCTTAATAATTCTTTTAACCTTTTTAGTAATACTTTGCAGCCTAACTATTTATACCTTAACCCATAAAACGATAAAAGGAACAGAGGAAATAATTAAAGTTAAAACCATCGAACAATCATCTAGTAATTTAACTGATCAAGAGTTAAATGAAGTTTTTAATATTGAATTAAACGGTAAAAGACATCGCTTAAAATGCAATTATCATGTAACTTTTGCTGATAACGCTAAAATAGATCTAACTTTATATTTAGATGGCTTTGAAATTTTATCACTTGAATTAAAAAATAATATTGAAGCCAGTACGATTGAAGAAATATTTAATCCTGAAGAAGAAAATAAACTAGTAATTAAAACTGAAGACTTAAAAGTAATCAAAGCTGATAAACAAGATTACTTATTAATAACTGTATATTCTAATATTGACAGCTTTAAAGGTGAATATTTTTTAGTAAATACAGATAAAGAATTACTTTTAGAGCATATCCTTATTTTTGATGATTCTCTTAACTATGTTAGTACTACCGATGAAGAACTAACCATGTTTTATGGTGATAACCAACTATTAGCTAAACAAGAAGATAATTTAATTTATGCTTTAGTTGAAAAAGAAACCGAAGAGGGGATAGTTATCGAAGAATACTGTTATACCATTAATCAAGAAATAACTAAAGAACTGATAAATACTTATGAAAACATAAAAAAAGCCCCAAAGGGCTAATAAACACAAATAAACATTTATTGTTTGAATTAGTAGAATTTGATATTAGTTAAGTAAAGGAAGTATATCAAAGAATGGAAAAGAATATTCAAACAAATTAAATGTTCGTTTAAGTATCCTACAACAAAAATCAGAGTTTGTCAAGCAAAAAATGCGCTAACTACGCATTTTTTTGCTAATTAACTAAAAATGGGTCTGTTGATGTGCCTGTTCCTGTTAGTATAACATCGGCTTTTAGGTTTATGACAGGTCGAACTCCTATTACACTAGAGACACTATCGTTGGAGAATCCACCATTCGAATTAACAGAGAACACGTTAGCATAGCCATAGTAAAAACCGGACGGAGACATTGTCCAATATTCTTGATTAGTATATAGATAATAACTATCATTATTTGAACGATATCCTCCCGCATACCATACTTCATCGGCTGTGATTAGACCAACTGGATAAGGTAAGGCTTCGTTTCCTACTCCTGATCCTTCTATCGTATATAGATCACTATCATTTGCACAATCATACGTTGGCATTCCGTCACTGCTTCGTCTTACGTGAGTGCCATAATAAGTTACAGTTGTTCCTGTTCCCCCGGATCCATTACTTATAGTTTCATTTGTACTTGGGCTTCTATCTCCACAGAATCCCGTTGTTGTTGAAATATTGCTTGTATAACCTGAACTAATAGCTATATTTCTTTCATACCAGTCATCTACTGTATCTTTTACTCCACTACTTGTTCCCAAACCATGTACTTGATTTAATGTATACATATATCCAACATAAGCATTATTTTTATATACATTGCGATCAATCGAAAATTGGATTGTTCCTATCTGTGTTCCGCTTCCGGTAGCACTAGTACTTGTACCATTATAGATGATTCTTACTGTGCCATCGCCATTAATCCTGATAATCCGCCAATAGAAGCCGGCAAAGGAAAGCCAATTTTCGGTATTTGCCCCTGCAAAGTAATAACTAGTTCCCTCGCCATCAGGGGCTTGATAGATGGTACCATTAGTATTCGCAGTTAATTCTAATGAAAAAATTGATCTTTCTTGAATTGTTTTACTCGCTAGTATTGCTTGACAGGCTGATCCACATAAATTAACATCAAAATACAAATAACACTTACTCCCTTTTTGAAGATTACCAATCACGTGTTCAGCAGAAGAATTGGTATAAAGGATGGCATTTTCATCTTTTTCTCCATTAACATTACAATAACTTTCTTCTTGGTTAATTACATAGCCACTTGTAGGCATAACCCCAATTTCTTCATATGTACCAGCCTCATTTTCTTGATACATAGCAATAACATTTAAATCGGCATTATTAAAT
>CALVHY010000032.1 GCA_944329205.1 uncultured Bacilli bacterium
AGGGAGTCGAACCCTTGCATAACAGAGCCACAATCTGCCGTGTTAACCACTTCACCAATCCCGCCATTTGAACGTTTATAGCATATCAAACTTTTTAGAAAAAATCAACTGTTTTGTGTATTTATTCATTTATTTTACTCATAATATTACAGATGGATTATGAAAAAAAAGAGCATATGGTTAGATGAAAGAGATAAAATACTTCCCAAAATTGATAAAGATATGGAAGTAGACGTGTTAATTGTAGGTGGAGGACTTACCGGGCTATCTACTATGCTAGAACTTAAAGATTCTAAATTAAAGGTGGTTTTGGTTGAGAGAAACACTTGCGGGCACGGTGTAACAAGTAGAAGTACCGCTAAAATTACTTATTTACAAGAAAAAATTTATGCTAAGATCAGATCACTTGTTAATGAGGAAGCAGCAAGTACTTATTTAAAGAGTCAACTGGATGCTGTACAGCTGTTAAATCATCATATAAAAAAATACAAGATTGATTGTAATTTAACCCAAGTATCTTCTTATCTTTTTACTAATGAAGAGAAAAATGTAGCAAAATTAAAGCAAGAATATGACTTTTTAGTCAAAAATCATATTGATGTTAAAATAGAAAAGCTAGAAGATGTTCCAAATATTATGGCAATTAAAGTAGATGATACTTATACATTTAATCCTTTGAAGTATATGCATGGCTTAAAAAATATACTTTCTAATCATATTTATGAACATTCTAAAGTTTGGGATATCAAAAAAGATCAAGATTATTATTATGCTAAAGTAAATGAATTTATTATTAAAGCACGCTTTGTTATTATGGCAACGCATTACCCGTATTTTCTTATTCCCCTACTTTTTCCTTTTAAAAATCATGTGGAAACTTCTTATATTGGGGCAAAGAAAGTTAGTAAAGCAAAGAATATTAGTGCTATAAATATCGATAAACCTTGCATATCCCTGCGTTATTATCAAGATGGAGGGAAAAATTATTTGATTTATTTATATCAATCTTACGCCTCTTGTAATATCAAAAGTATTCAAGAAAACTTTTTGAAATTAAATAAGCAGATGGATTTTGAATATATGTGGAGCAATAAAGATATTATTACGAATGATTATATGCCTTATATTGGTAGAGTTTATAAAAATGATGATACTTTTTTAGTCGCTTGTGGATATAACACCTGGGGGATGACGAATGCTACTTTAGCTGGAAAAATACTCAGTGATATTATTTTAAAGAAAGATAATCCTTATATTGATGCTTTGGCCCCAAACCGCAAGTTTAATATATCTAAGTTAGTTCGATTTCCTATTGATGTTGGATGTAGTATTAAAGCAATTATTAAAAGTACCAAAGAAAATGGGAATAACCGGAAAGTTATCTACAAAAAAATTGATGGTAAAAGGGTTGCTATTTATGTTGATGAAAAAGGGTGCGAGCATACGGTTTTAAATAGATGCCCTCATATGAAGTGTGGATTAGTATTTAATGAGGTTGAAAAGTCTTGGGATTGCTTGTGTCATGGTTCCCGGTTTACACTTGATGGTGATGTAATTGAAGGGCCAAGTAATTTTGATATTCGATTTCCATGAATTTATGATATAATTTAGGTAGGGCTAGTAAAGACTAAAGTTTTTACTAGCTTTTTTAATAGAAAGAGGCGTAGGGTGATTATATTTTTGTGTTTAAAAAAGGAATTTGATGAGTATGTAAGTCGGGGTATTATTAGCAATAAAGTTTATGATGCCTATAAGGAAAAATTGGGTAAAAAAACTAAATTAAGTCAAATAAAAGCTTGGGCTAATAGTTTACCATATATGAAAACTATATTGAGTGATTTACCTGATGATGTTGGTATTGCTATTGAATTTAATATTCCTCTAACAAGTAAGAGAATAGATCTAGTTGTAAGTGGTTTTGATAAAAAGCGTTTACCAGTGTTGTTGTTATTTGAACTTAAACAATGGGAAAAGATTAGTGAGGTCAAAAATCAAGAGGCCGTGGTAAAAACCGTTATAGATGGTAAAGAAAAAAAGGCCATCCACCCTTCTTACCAGGTTTTAAGTTATGCTGAGTTACTCTTAAATTATAATTATTATATTGAACATGATAGGGTTCAAGTGGTTCCTTTAGTTTATTTACACAATTATAGTTTTAAGGAAAAAGATCCGCTGTTGGCAAATAAATTCAAAAAATATTTTAAAGAAGCTTATATATATTCTAAGGGCGATCAAATAAAATTAAAACAAAGAGTTCAAGAATATATCAAATACGGAGATAATGGCAAAATAATTAAGCAAGTTGATCAAAGTAAAGTAAAGCCAAATAAGAAATTACAAGATTCGATCGAGATTATGATTAAAAATAAGAAAGTATATACGCTACTTGATGAACAAAAAGTTATCAGTGAAATGATAAAAAATAAGGCCAAACTAGCTTTTGAAAGTAATCAAAAAACAGTTGTTATTGTTAAAGGAGGACCAGGAACAGGGAAATCAGTTTTAGCGATAAATTTGTTAGGTGATCTTTTAAAAAGAGGTTTGATGGGTGCTTACGTTTCCAAAAATATGGCCCCAAGAGTGGTTTATAAAAATAGTTTGGTTTATAATAACGAAGTAAGTATTCATGAATTATTTAAAAGCTCTAGCTGTTTTTTTCAAGATAAGGCAAATAAATATGATTTTTTGCTGGTTGATGAAGCTCATAGATTGCAAGAAAAATCAGGAATGCGCTATAACATGGGCGAAAACCAAATTAAAGAGATTATTAGGGCAGCTAAAATAACAGTTTTTTTCATCGATGAAAAGCAAATGGTTACTTTAAAAGATATTGGAACAATGGCCAATATTAAAAAGTTTGCTACGGATTTTCAGGCCAAGATATATGAAGCAGAATTGAAAAGTCAGTTTCGCTGTATGGGTAGTGATTCTTATTTAGATTTTATTGAAGGATTATTATATAATAAAAAAGAAACTTATAAATTTAACTTTGATTTTCAGGTTGTTGATTCACCAAAGGAATTGAGAGACTTAATTAAAAGAAAAAATACAAATAATAATGCAAGATTGGTCGCTGGTTTTTGTTGGAAGAGAAAAGCGGCAATGGCCGATAATCAAAAATATATGGATATTAAAATTGGAGAGTTTGAAGCTAGTTGGAATTTAAAACATGGTGAGGCTTTTGCTACAAGATTAAATGCAATAGATGAGGTCGGTTGCATTCATAATGTTCAAGGCCTAGAGTTTGATTATATAGGTGTTATTATTGGGCCCGATTTAAAATATCAAAATCATAAAGTTGTAACCGATTATAAGATGCGAGCTAATACGGAAAAGTCTTTGTATGGCTTATATGTTTTAATGAAACAAGATAAAGATTATTATGAAAAACGGGCCGATATGCTCATTCGTAATACTTACCGAGTATTACTTACCCGAGGAATTAAAGGCTGTTTTGTCTTTGCTTGTGATGAAAATCTTCAAAAACATTTAAAAAAAATAATTGCTAATAGAGCAATTACTTCTTAACCAGTTTCACTTAAATCGATATTTTCTTCTTTGATCATATCGGCAAATTCGATTTTAAAACGTTCGATCTCTTTTTGGCGCGCATCGTCATATATATTTTTGGCATTACATATGGCTTTGTAAAAGTGTTTTAAAGTTACAGTTTTTTTGTTATCGTATAAAGCATAAGTATAAGCATTGGAAACAATTGTTAGACATATATCAGGATAGCGACTAGCTATTTCATATACTCTTTTGTATTCATCAGTCATTTCAACAATAAAACGCATAATCTTTTCTTTAATATAATCGGTATATTCACAGACTACACCAGTTGTTTTTTCAATTTTAGGTAGGGTTCCCATTAATATTTGAACGGTTGTATCTTTATCTGTTTCTAAAACCTCAATTTTGACAAAACGCCTTAAAAAAGCACGGTCTCTTAAAATATAGTGTTCATATTCTTCCGTAGTGGTAGCCCCAATCATTTTAATAATGCCACGGTCTAGGCCGGCTTTAAACATATTGGCAAAGTCAATTCCCCCTTCTTTATTGACTAAAAGGTGGGTTTCATCAATAAAAAGAATTATATTGCTTTTAGTAGATAGTTCTCTCACTAAAAGATCAATCCGATTTTCAATATCACCATTGTTAGTAGTAGTAGTTCCAAGTAAACTAGTAATATTAATTTTGATGATTTGATAATTTAACATAACATCAGGAACATACCCTTTTTGAATGCGGTAGGCTAAACCTTCAACAATAGCAGTCTTACCAATACCGGGTTTACCAACTAATAAAGCACTTTTTTCAGGAGTTAAAAGCGTCAATATTAATTGTTTTATTTCCCTATCTCGACCAATGGCAGGATCAGTTATATACTCTTTTTCGGTTAAATTATGGCCAAAACGTTCTAACATGCTTATTTCTTCCATATTGATCACCTATTTTCCTTTTTTATTATAACATTATTTAGAAAAAATAAAAAGTAAATCTATATGACTTACTTTAAATTTTTTACCCATAGACCATGAAGGTTGCAATAAGCATAAGCATTTAGCACTTCTTCTCCTTCTAATAAAGCAAAATTAGCAATAGGTTCTTCCGCAGGCTTTAAATTAACTCTTTTAATTCCGCGATTTGTTTCTAAATAAATCCATTCAATGTAATGATCTTCTTCCATAGGATGGATGACGGCGCCAATTGTTACTTTAGCAATATTGTTGCTTATTAGAACGACAGGTATATGCTTTTCAGTGGCTGCTTCAGTTGTATTCGCTGTTAATACTTCCATATCTTGGCCACAGCAAATGGGATTTATGCCGGAATCATTGATCATTTCAATTAGATTGCCACATCTTCGGCATAATAAAAATTTTCTGTTCATAAACTACCCTCCTTATATAGATTAACAGATTTTCTTTTAAAAATCTATATTTATTTTTTAGTTTGACATTAATTGTAAAAATTAAGAAAATAATATTGATAAAGCAATAAAAGATTTATCTTTGAGAAAAAGTATGTTAAAATTATGATGTTAGGATGATTAAATGAAAACAAAAACTTTACTTATAATACTAGGCATATTGGGATTTATTTTTGTTTATTTTCAAATTTGTTATATTTTTGTGGGCAATGTAATTGAGAAGAGAACAAAGAATTTGGCTTTAAAATATGTGTTAGATTATTATCCAAAAGATACATCTGTTTCTTATTTGACTTCGAGAGTTAAACAAGATAATATCATTTATGTTTATTATCAAACTTTAAATAATGATCAAAAGGATTATTTGCGTTTTTCTTTTATCATAAATGATCAGCATTACCAATTACTTGAAGTTGATCAAAATGTTTCGGGAAGTATTATCGCTCAATATAATTAAAACTTACAGAACGAATTAAACGATTCATAATGGCAAGGCCTAAGCCTTCTTTTTTTACACCTTCAATAATTATATAATCAATATTTTCTTGATCAACTTTTCTTAAAAGCGTAAATATTTCATGCATAATAGTTTCATAATCATTTTTAGATCCATAAGAAAAATATTTACAATTAGGAAATAGATTTTGATGCTCTAAACAACCAATAATGGCGGTCTTTGGTTTTACTTTTTCTTTAATTAAAGCGATTAATTCTTTTTCACTGGCAGAATAAAGAAGAATAGCTTCTTTGCTTGGAGCATAGTGTTTATATTTCATGCCTGGACTTTTGGGAATGGTATTTGTAGCTTCTTTAAATAAATAATCATCTAGCTTACAACAACCAACAACTTTGGCTATGTCTTCTTGCGTTATTTTTCCTGGCCTTAAAATAGTGGGTATGCCATTAATTACTTGACACACAGTTGATTCCAGTCCTATTTGGGTTGGTCCACCATTAATCATAAATGATACTTTACCCATAAATTCATCTTGGATATCTTCTAGGGTTGTTCCACTAGGTTTACTTGATAAATTGGCACTCGGAGCACATATGGGAATATTAGCATATGCGATTAACTTGTGAGCTATTTCATTATCAGGCATTCTTATACCAACAGTTTTTAAGTTGGCATTGACGGTTTTGGGAATATGCTTTTTACCTTTTAAAATTAAAGTAAAGGGACCAGGAAAGAAAGCATCAAGCAACTTTTTTTCTACCTCGTTTGGCTCTTGCACTAAATCATAAAGCATGGAAAAATCCGATATATGAATAATTAAGGGATTATCACTAGCACGATTTTTAGCTTTAAAGATTAAAGATGCAGCCTGATCAGATAGAGCTGAAGCGCCAAGGCCATATACCGTTTCGGTAGGGAAAATACCAATTTTTCCTTCTTGAAGACATTTAGCGCAGTACTTTAATTCATCTTCTTTAATTTCTTTTCGAAAATCAAATATTTTTGTTTCCATGATATCCCCTGATTTCTATTTTAGTTTTTTATTTTTTCATATTTTTTAGATAATTCTTTATAAATTTTGACAATTCTAATTAAAATTTCTTTATTATCGATCGTAAGATCATTAGCAGCGATTAAAGTGGCAAGCCCATTAGCATATAACCAAACATTCATAAATAAGTTTTTGGCCTCATCAAAGTTTAAATTATGTTTATTTACTAAATTAATAATAGTCGATTGATTCCATTTTTCGTTTAAGACATCATCAATGCTGTTCCATTTTAAATTGTTGGATAAAAACATACTTCGAAAATAATTTTTATGCATACCAGCAAATTCAACATAAGCAACACATACGGTTATAAGAGCATTTTTGTTATCTACTCTTTTCATAATAAATTCATCATATTCTTTTTTAATTATTTCATTTACATCAGTTTTTAATTCGTCTAAACTATGATAAATACGATATATTGGTTTAGTTGATATCCCGGCATTTTGAGCTAAATTTCTAGCATTAATAGATTCTATTCCGTTTTGTTCAACCATTTTAATAGCAATTTTTAGTAATGTTGCTTTATCAATAATACTTTTCCCAGCCATTTAACACCACCCTTTTCCTAAATAGGTAACTTATGTTATCATTATAATATAATTATCCTTTTTTTGTCAAATTAAAACAAATACAAAATTAGTATTTGTTAATTTTTCTTGATTTTTATAATAAACTGATAGATATCATTTAAATCAGTTTCTTCTAAAGATATATTAAAACCATTACCTTGTAAAGACTCTTTCGTGTGACGAATAGCGTTTATAGCCGTTTTTAAATCTAACCCTAATCTTTGTTCTTCTTTTTCTTCATAATGAGGATCAAGGGTATCTATTAAAGAGACGGGATCAAATACTTCTTCAGTTTTAACATCAGGGTTTAAAGGAGGTGGCGTTGAGGCGTTTAGTTCTGTAGGTTGAGGAGTAAGTTCTTCAACGGCCTCATCAAGCATTTCTTCTTTTACTTCGTTATTTAAAGGTGGCGGAGTAATGCGGGGTTCTTCCATATTCATATTAACTTTTTCGTTTTCAAGAAAATTAAAGAAATTACCCTTAGAATCATTTTGAGCTTGTTCAACAGGAATAATGTCAGGATTAAACATCTTTTCTCTTTCAATTTCTCTTAGTTTGCGAGCTATATCACTTTCTTCGTTAATATTAGGAATTTGGGTTGCTTCTTTTTTGATCGCATCAATATCAATGTTTTTAACTAAGGGAACATCGGTATCAGTGGGATCACTAGAAGGATTACTAGCCTTTTTTAAAGCTTCATCTAAATCCCTGACCGTTAATCTTTCGTCAATAATTTTATGGAGCCAAGTACGCTGCATATCGTGAGTTGGCAAAGTAAGAAGACTTCTTGCATGACGTTCACTTATTTGATTATTTATAAGGGCTTGTTGAACTTCTTCATCAAGATTTAATAAGCGAAGTTTATTGGCGATGGCACTTTGAGATAAGCCCATTTTTTTGGCTAATTCTGATTGCGTTAAATAGCCTTTATCTAATAAATTCTTATAACTTCTTGCCTCTTCAATAGCAGATAAATCTCTTCTTTGCACATTTTCGACAATAGCTACTTCAGCACTTTTATTATCGTCAATATTGGCAATTACCGCAGGAACTGTGCTAAGGCCGGCAAGAGTGGCAGCTTTGTATCTTCTTTCACCAGCGATAATTTCATATTTGTTATCGACTCTTCTTAATACTAAAGGTTGAATTATACCGTGCTGTTTAATAGATGCCGCTAGTTCTTCTAAACCTTTGTCATCAAATTGAAGACGAGGTTGAAAACGATTGGGAATTATTTCATTAATAGGTATTTGTAAGATATTTTGTTCTAAATTCACTTTAATCAGCCCCATTTGCTATAATTCATTGTATCATTTTTTTGGGTCTTTTTCAACTTATTATTGGGGATAAATTTTTCATTATCGAAAATTTAGGTTTAGTTTAAACTAGCAAATAAAGTGGTGTTTTCAAGAGAAGGATAATATTTAATTATTTCTTCTTTTAAATATAAAGCTTTAGCATATAGATGAGGATAATCATTAACAAGACTGCTATTTTCGCAGGCACAAATATTTTCAAACACGCGAGCACGGTCTTCGGTAGCATATGTATGAGAATAATAATCGATAAAATAAACATTGTTTATATCATTTTCATATAAAGTGTAATCATAACTAGCCTCTTCGGTGTAAGAATAATTATAAGTAAAGTTTTTAGGATTGAAAGTGTCCCAATCGTTAAAAAGATATATACCTTGATTGTTTAAATTGTTTTCTAAATTGTGAAGAAGTTCGTGACATAAAAGCTCTTCAATATTGGATTCGGTTAAATCAATTACAATCATATATTCATTGTTAAATATTAAGGAATAAGCGGCGGGATTTGATACTTGGGTATCATAATCACTGGGAGTTAAAGGGCCTGTTAAATAAAGATTTAGACCTGCGTAATCTTTATCATAAAAGCTTTGGAAGAAAGTTAAATCATATTTGGATAAAATAGTTTCAATTTTAGTTAATGATTCTAAAATTTGTTCGTTGTTAATTAAAACTTCAGCGCTAAAATCAGGAAATTCAATAATAGCGTCTTCTTTAATATTAATATTAATAAGATAATTTTTTTCTAATTCGTTAATCTTAGTTGAAATTTCTCGTTCTAAATTATCACTGTATTCTTGTAAATTTTCCGTTTCTAAATTAAGATTATTTAAATCAATTACATAAAAGTTATTTTTATCTTGAAGAATAAAGATATATAAATAATTTTGGTCATAGATAATAGTTGAAAGAGGGTTTTCTTGACTAAATATATTTGTATCTATTTTTTGTAAGGTAGCATTATTTATATTTTCAATATTAAGTTGATTGTTAATAATATCATATAAATAGAAGGTGTTATCATTAAGAGTGCCTGTATAGTAATAATCTTCTTGAGTAAAATTTTCATAGCTCTCTATTTTATTATTTATAAGATCATAAACTTGAAATTCTTCTTCGGTAATAAAAAACCATCCTTGGCTGTAAAGATAATAGTTAGCTATTCCTATTTCGGTAAGAGAATCTTCATTTACATCATAAAGTAAATGCGATCCTGCTTCATCTAAAAATAAAAGATAAGTGTTAGTATGGGTTACAAAATAATCTTCGTATAATAGGGTCGTTTCATAAGTAATAAAACGATATAACTCTTCAGTATCATGACGTAATAAGTAAATGTTTTGGCCATCTATTTTTATGTAGATATCTTTATAAGGAGCATAATTAGATGTGTAATTTTCTTCTTTTACGGCGCTAGAAAATAATTCATCTAAGTTTAAATTATATACTTTAAAATAATCAGAAGAAATACAGTATACTTTTTCTTCTCTTAAAGAACAATAACTGTTACTGGTAGTTAAATTATTTATTTCCGTTATTTCATTTGTATAAATATTTAATTTTTTTAATTTATAAGAATATAAACTGTTTTCATTATCAACTACTTCCATTAATAAATAATATACTTCTTGATTTTTGACAATTAATCCATTGACAGTTAAATTTTCCGTATTTAAATCATATCCATATATAGCATCGCTAATAAATTGTCCTTTTAAGCTATTATGCTCTTTATTAATATTTACTCTTAAAAAAATAATTAGTAAAACAAGGGCTATAATACTTAATAATAAGGCTATATTTTTTTTCATTGGCAACACCCTTTATTATAAATATAATAACACTTAAATCCTTTTATGTCTATTTTTAATTATTTACTTTTCACTATCTTGTCATAACGACGAGGATATTTTTCTTTGGTTTTTTTTAGTTTTTTGATGATTACTAAAGATCGATGACTAGCTTCATTTGGTAAGTTAAACTTAATTACATTTATGATTTTGCTATCTAACTTTTCTAATATTTGGCTACTTTTTTTAATTTCTTCTTCACTATCACCTTTCATGGCAATAAATAGATTATTTACTTTTAAAAATGGTAGTGATAATTCACATAAGATAGAAAGGGTAGAGACGGCTCTTGATGTTACAATATCAAAGGATTCACGATAATTATTAGGAAGATTTTCGGCCCTTATATTTAGACATGTAATATTGGTTAGGTTTAGCTCTTTAATTACTGTATTTAAAAACATAATTTTTTTGTGATTTGAATCAAGAAGGGTTATTTCTAAATGGGGGTAAAATATTTTTAAAACTAACCCTGGAAAACCAGCGCCAGTACCAATATCTAAGAGTTTATAATTTTGGCTTAAATCAAGGGCTTTAGTAAGGGTTAGAGAATCATAGAAATGTTTTAAGTAAATTTCTTCTTCCGTTTTAATTGCCGTCAAATTAAACTTTTGGTTATATTCGATTAATAAATCTTTATATCTATCTAAAGCTTTTAGGTTTTGCTCGGAGGCTTCAATATTTAGTTTGGCTAGTTCCCTAATAAATTCTTCTTTCGTCATAAATTCTCCTTATTTATCATATTTTTTCCGTAGATATACTGTAAGTATGGCTATATCAGATGGGTTAACTCCACTAATACGAGTGGCTTGGCCAATGGAGTGAGGTCTAATGTCACTTAATTTTTGCCTTGCTTCACTTGCTAGGTTTAATATGTCATTATAGTCAATGTCTTTTGGTATTAATTTTTCTTCTAATTTTTGAGCTTTTTCAGCCTCTTTATAAACTTTGGCAATATATCCTTCGTATTTAATTTCGATTTCCACTTCTTCTAATATTTCATGGGAGTAATCTAAAGTTATTAGTTTCTTTATTATTTCCATATTAATTTCGGGTCTTTTTAAGAATAAGTAAAGGCTGGTACTAAAACTGGGAATGTCCACATTTAACGATTTTAATAACGCTTTCGTTTCTTCACTTAGTTTTAAGAAGTTGTTTCTTAGTATGTTTTTTACTTCACATATTAATGCTTCTTTGGCCTTTAATTTTGCATATCTTTCTTTATCAATAGTTTTATGTTCATATCCAATTTTTCTTAATCTTAAATCGGCATTATCATGACGTAAAATAAGACGATATTCGGCACGACTGGTTAACATGCGATAGGGTTCTTTGGTGCCTTTGGTTACTAAATCATCAATTAAAACACCAATATAGGCTTCATCTCTTCTTAGTATTAATGGTTCTAACCCTTTTAATTTATGATGGGCATTTATACCGGCGATAAGTCCTTGGGCCGCGGCTTCCTCATAGCCACTTGTGCCATTAATTTGACCAGCAGTAAATAAGTTTTCGATTATTTTGTTTTCTAAACTAGAATGCATTTCTAAGGGATTTAGGGCATCATATTCGATAGCATAAGCATACTTGGTAATGACGGCATTTTCAAGGCCACTTAAAGAGTGAACCATCGCCTCTTGTATATCTCTTGGCATAGATGTGGAAAAACCTTGTAAATACCATTCATCATAATAAATACTTTCCGGCTCTAAAAATAATTGATGACGTTTTTTATCAGCAAATCTTACTATTTTATCTTCAATTGAGGGACAATATCTTGGACCGATTCCGGTTACATAACCGCCATACATCGCCGATTTCTCTAAATTATTTCGGATAATTTCATGAGTTTTGGCATTCGTATAAAGTAAGTAACATTTTTGCTGTTCGTTAATTTTGTAAAATGGAGGATTGTCAAAACTAAAGGTATAATATTCATTGTCACCTAATTCTTCCTGCATCTTACTAAAATCAATGGAATCTTTTTTAATTCTGGGAGGGGTTCCTGTTTTTAATCTTTGAATATCTAAACCTAATCTTTTTAAATTATCACTTAAGTTATTGCTTCTTGCCTCACCATGAGGTCCTCCCGGTGTATTTTCACTTCCAATTAAAATATTCGCTTTTAGGTATGTTCCCGTTGTTAGAATGACGGCCGCACTTGTAATTTTACTTCCATCACTTAAAATTATGCCACCAACTTTATTATCATTTACGATGAGATTTTCGACCATTCCTGCAATGATGGTTAAATTGGGAGTACTTTCTAAAAATTCTAACATTACTTTGGGGTATGTTACTTTATCTGCTTGCGCACGCAGGCTTCTTACCGCTGGGCCTTTGCCATTATTTAACATCTTGATTTGAAAGTGGGTTTTATCAGCAACTTTACCCATAATTCCCCCTAAGGCATCAATTTCGCGCACAATAATGCCTTTGGCTGTTCCCCCAATGGAGGGATTACAGGGCATGTCAGCAATATTTTTGATGTTTGCTGTTACTAGAGCCGTTTTAAGACCTAAGTAAGCCCCAATATGCGCTGCTTCACATCCAGCATGGCCTCCTCCGACAACAATTAAATCATACATCTTATTTCCCTTACTTTCCTAAACAAAACTTACTAAATAAGGTATCTAGTAGTTCATCTTGATAAGAATCGCCTGTAATTTCGCCAAGTAAATCCCAAGCTTTTTTTATATCAATGGCAATCATATCTACGGGTAAAGATTTGCTTACATTATTTAAAGCTTGATTGATACTATTTAACGATTCTTTAATTAAACCTATTTCTCTAGCACTAGATACAACTTCTAAATTGCTATTATTAATACGCTCTAAATCAAATAATTCCACGATTTTATTTTTTAAGTCATTTAAACCATCTATATCCATGGCATTTCCTTTTACTATGTCTTTTTCATTGATTACTAATTTAGTTGGTAAATCACTTTTATTAATAAATATAATGTGGGTTTTTTCTTTTATTTTTTCAAGTAAATATTCGTCCTCTTCCGTTAATTCTTCATTATTGTTTAAAACTAAAATAACTAAGTCCGCAGTATTTAAGGTTTCCAATGATTTATCTACACCTATTTTTTCGACTATGTCGCTGGTTTTACGAATACCGGCAGTGTCAATAAATTTTAAAGCAATGCCTTTTAGTTCAATTTCGCCTTCGACTATATCACGGGTTGTTCCAGCGATATCCGTTACAATAGCTTTATTTTCTTTTAATAAGGCATTTAAAATACTACTTTTACCAACATTTGGGCGCCCTACAATAGCAACTTTGATTCCATTTTCGATGATTTTACCAATCTTTGATTCTTCTAGTAAACTTTCTAGTTTTGTTTTAATTTCGGTTAATTTGGGCGGGAGGTTTTCAAGGGTTATTTCTAATGCATCTTCATATTCTGGAAAATCAATATTTACTTCGATGTTGGCAAGAAGTTCGACTATAATTTCTCTTACCTTATTAATCTTTTTAGAAATTTTACCACTAATACCATTTAAGGCTAGTTTACGTTCTAAAGCAGTATGGGATTTAATCAAACTATTTACAGCTTCAGCTTGAGATAAATCAATCCGTCCATTTAGAAAAGCTCTTTTCGTAAACTCCCCGGGTTCGGCAAGACGAATGCCATTTTCAATAAGTACTTCAAGTATTTTTTTGGTTGTAGCAATTCCTCCATGAGAATTAATTTCCACAATATCTTCTTTAGTGTATGTTTTCGGAGCTTTTAGGACGGTTACCAAAACTTCATCAATAATCTCCCCATCACTTACAATATGACCGTAATGGATCGTATGCGATGCCACTTCATTTAAGTTTTTACCATCAAAAAGATTGGCAACTTTACTAATTGCATCGCTTCCACTTACCCTTATTATCGATATTGCTCCTACTCCTAGAGCCGTTGATATAGCACAAATTGTGTCGTACATAAAAAAGCCCCTCCTTTTAAGCGACTTTATTATAGCAAATTATTTACGTTTTAGCAATTTTTATCTAAAAGAAAGATAAAGAAAAAGAAAGACGAAGAAATTACTTAGCAAGTTTACAAGATTGTTATCTACCCATTTAATTCCTTGATAATAACTTGTTTTTTTCCCACAGTGTTCTTTTCTTTCGGTTATTTTTTTACATTTTGAACACTTATATTTGACTTCTATGGTTGCTCCTAAAAAAGAATCAATTAAACTGCCTATAAAACCGGAGATGATAATTATTAAAGCATCTCTTAAGCTTGCCTTAATTCCTATAAAATAAATTATCGATATTATTATAGCGCCAACTAAAGAAGATATTAGTCCTAGTAAAGTGATGTTTCCTGATAATCCTTTTAGAGATTTTTCCCAGGTTAAGATGTTAATTGGTTCTTTTTTAGAAAGCATTCCTATGTCACTTGCTAAAGTATCTGCTAGAGATTCGGCCATGACAGCAGCATAGATTAATAAATAAAGATCGTTTGAGGTTATTTTAAATAAGATAATAGCTAAAGTTGCTACTCCTACATTCGATATAATTTGAATTAATCTTCGCTTTTTTCCTTTTTGCTTGCTATTAAATAATTTGGTGATAATACTTCCTATAAATACAGATGATAAAATTATAAAAGCAGATAGGCCACCATAGTAAGTTATAATAAAGGCAAAAATTAGGGCTAGAATGCCAGCAGGATAAGTTAGGGCTTTTTTTAAAAAGGCAAGTAAGCCTAATAATAAACTTAATATTATACTTGTTAAAACATTCATGTTACATCCAACTTTCTATTAAATAGGTAAGTATAGCTATACCAATAGGAAGCGTTAAATTATCACTTCCTTTTTTACTAAATAACTCTAGGGGAATGGCAATTAAACTTAAAATTATTATTTTTAGTAGATTTAAATGCAATTTAAAATATAAAGTAAAACATACGATTACAATAAAGGTCCATAAAAATACAATCAATGAGCCGGCATAAGTTTTACCTGTTTTTCCAATTTTTTTATTAAATTTCTTACCTATAAACGGGGCAAGACCATCGCCTAGACACATACTAAATATTCCAATTCCATAAAAGGGATAAAACGTTGGATAAAAATACGTAATGGTTGCTAAAATGACAAAACTTAAAGCATAAAATACAGTTCCCATTGAATCTTTATTTTCTTCTTCCATGGACTTAGCTATATTAAATTTAAATGATAAAAAATTAAAAACAACAATTGTTATAGGAAGAATAATCATGTGAATGCTTAACTTAAAATAATAGTACATGATTATCCAGCTAAACCCTACTAAAATATGGACTAATTTACGAGAAGTGTTTTCTTTGACTATTTTTTTCTTTTTTAAAATTCCTAATATAATTAGAATTAAAAATACATAAATGTATGTCAATAAATAACCTAAAAATATTTTCATAATTCCTCTTACCTTGATTCAATTATAGAGTAAAAATTTATATGTGTCAATTTTATATTAGAAAAATAATTTGAACATAAGAATTAACTTACGTTAATTCGCCTAACCTCACGATTAGTTTTTTTCTGCTGTACTTTTCATACACCACAGACCTTACTTCCGAACCCAGCCTACCGCTTCCCGTACTTCTTTTTTTATTTTATGTTTCTATT
>CALVHY010000033.1 GCA_944329205.1 uncultured Bacilli bacterium
TTTTTATATGCACTACTATTTATGGAAAACGTACTTGTTCCTGTTTGAGTACTACTTCCTGTGGTACTAGCGCTTGTTCCATTATAGATAATTCTTATTGTCCCATCACCATTAATTCGGATGATCCGCCAGTAGAATCCCGCAAACTGTAACCAGTTTTCGGTTGTATTACCGGCAAAGTAATAGCTAGTTCCCTCGCCATCCGGGGCTTGATATATCGTGCCATTAGTATTTGATGTTAATACCGATGAAAAGCTTGTCCTTTCCTGGATCGTTTTGTCTGCTAGAATTGTATCTCTTGCTAGCACTTGAATATTAAAATACAAATAACAACTTGTTCCACTTTTGGTTAAATTAGATGTTATTAATTCCTTGTTATTATAATCCCATCTTACTGTTGCGCCATTACTACAAACGCTTCTTTCACTATTTAACACATATCCACTTTGGGGTATATCACTACTTTCTAAATATGTTCCATCATCTTGCTCTATGTAGGCTGCTATTATTTGAATATCAGGGGATGCATTACTCATCTCTACCGTTACTTCGCCAGTAAATGTGCCACCTATGTCACTATTTTGATTTTCATCTAAGTTTGGATATTCTAATACGACATAATAATATTGAATAGCACCTGTTGGGGATGCTGTTATAAATTCATCTTTGACTAAAGTTACATTGGTATCCCCTGTATTTATTGTGCCACTTGCTACACTCGTTCCTAAGGAATCAATATTGCTTATTGAACAGTTTTCTAAATACATTAAAGCACCATTTACTGTTTCTCTTGATTTTTCACATGTCGCTGTTACGTCTATGTTAGTACTAGTTTTATATACAGTATAATTAAGGGGTGTATTTAAGGTATTAGTTCCTTCCCATATTAAGTTATAAGGTATTAATTCATTGTCTCCCGTTGCGGTTACCCTAACACTTGCAACATTCGTATGTCCTGGGTATATATCTACATCATTAAACTCTAATGTTCCATCAACAATAAAGGTAGAATTATTAATATTTACGAGTGTTCCCTCACCGGTTGATGAGGCACCATTACTAAAGATGCTCCCCGAGAAGTATGCTAGTGATATTCCTCCTACTAATAATAAAGCTAATACGATAATTATTAATCTTTTTTTCATTACTGCTCTCCTTTTCTATATTTACATTTAATTTACGACGAATGGGTCATTAGCTGTTCCTGAACCTGATAGCTGCACATCAGCCTTCAGATTTAATACTGGGCGCACCCCGAACGCGTAATCCACGCCGTAGTCGCGCAGGTTGCCATTCGAACGCACAGTGAACACGTAAGCATAGCCGCTGCTAACGCCATACGGAGACATTGTCCAATAATATTGGTTCGTATATAGGTAATAACTACTATTACTTGAACCATATACTCCTCCGGCATATGCTACTTCATCCGCGGTGATTAGTCCGACTGGATAAGTTAACGCTTCGTTTCCTATTCCTGCGCCATCCACGGTATATAGATCGTTATCAGGATCAGGACAATCATATGTTGGTGTCTTATTTGTATTTAATCGATATCTTGCTCCATAATAGGTTCTCGTTGTTCCTGTTCCTCCTGTATCATTTGGTGCTCCGCTTGAACTTGTGGTTGATGTTCGATCACCACAGAATCCTGTTGTTGTTGATATCTTACTGGTGTAGTCTGTACTAGTTGCTATATTATCTTGATACCATTCATCTACTCTTCCTTTAATCGTACTACTTGTTCCTAGTCCATGCACATTATTTGTGGTATACATATATCCTACATACATATTATTATTAGACGAACTATTGAATGCACTAGTGCTGGATAACTGGGTACTTGTTCCTGTTGTACTTGTACCGGTTCCATTATAGATGATTCTGATTGTGCCATCACCATTGATTCGGATGATCCGCCAGTAGTATCCAGCAAAAGATAACCAGTTTTCGGTATTTGCTCCCGCAAAGTAATAACTAGTCCCCTCGCCATCCGGTGCTTGGTATATTGTACCATTAGTGTTTGATGTTAATACCGATGAAAAGCTTGTTCTTTCTTGAATTGTTTTGTCTGCTAGAATTGTATCTCTTGCTAGCACTTGAATATCAAAATATAAATAACATTTTGTTCCTTTTTGAGATGTTCCTAATATATTTACTTTACCATCTACATATTCAATGGTAATACTCTCGTCTTTTGTATTATCTATTGCGCAATAACTCTCACTTGTGTTTAAAGCATAACCACTTGTTGGCACTATATCTACCTCATCATATCCTCCCGCTTCATTTTGTTGGTATATAGCCACTATATTTAAATCATAAGGAATGTATGTTATTGTTCCATTGATTAAAGGAAAAGATTCGGTTACCCGATATTTTGCTCTTGTAAAATTTAATATTAAGGTTGTAATTAGGGCTATTACGATGACTCCTATAATGATGTTTCTTGTTAAATGATTCTTTTTTAAAGTCTCTATTTCCATATTCTTTCCTCTTTTCTTCCCCATCATAGCATACATCCCACTATATTTCATCACGTTCGACAAAACTAGCTAAAACTTATCATTTTATTCTCTCATATGTTTCTCTACTATATATTTCTAGTATATAATATTGTTGATGAAAAATCAATAATTTTATGTTATTTTGCAGCACGATATTTTTATTATCTTTTATTTATGTCACAATATTCTCATGTCAGGAGAATATATATGGTCGTAACAACAATTAGAGGTGAAAACAATTTAAAATTAAACATTAAATTTATGCGCGAAGAAGAAGGCCTATCCCAAAAAGAAATAGCCCAAAAACTAGGTGTTAAAAGAAGCACTTATTCTTTATGGGAACTAGAAATAAACCCTATACCTTTACCTAGATTAATTGCATTATGTAAAATATATAAATGTTCTATTGATTATTGTTTAGCTTTAAATAAGCAACATAAAACTTATCCCCATATGAAGATGAATATTAATTATAACCATTATCCTAAACGTTTAAAAGAAATTCGTAAAGAACACAACTACACTCAATATAAATTAGCTCAAAAACTAAATACGGATAATGGCGTTATATCCCGCTATGAAAATGGTAAGACTCTTATTCTTACCTCTTTTCTCATGGAATACTCTAAAATATTTAATATATCGGCGGATTATTTATTAGGTAAAATTGATGAAAAAATCATATTAAAAGAATTAGTAAAAAACTAATACAGGAAAAAAATAAATTTTCTTTAAAAAAAATTAGAAAAATCCCCTCAATTTATTATATAATAATAAAAGGAGATTTTTTAATTATGAGAATAGGAATATTTAGTGAAACTTACGAACCATATGTATCCGGTGTTACTACCAGTATAAAAATGTTAAAAGAAGCTTTAGAAAATTTAAATCATGAAGTTTATATTGTAACAGTAAATTTAAAGAATTATCAATTTATTTATGATCGTGACAATAAAATTATTTACATACCGGGTATTAAAACCAAAATATATGATGCTAGATTAACAAGTATTTATTCTAAAAAAGCTTTTAAAATAATTAAAACTTGGAACCTTGATCTAATTCATAGTCAAACCGAATTTGGGATTGGTTATTTCTCAAGAATTGTAAGCAAAAAGCTTAATATCCCGGTTGTTCACACCTATCACACTTTATACGAAGATTATGTTCATTATGTAACTCATAATCATTTTAATAATATTAGCAAAAAAATAGCCATTAAAATTACGAAATATTATTGTGAAAAAAAGTGTGATAGCTTAATTGTCCCCACTTCTAAAATCAAAGATCTTTTTATTAACAAATATAATATAAAAAAAGAAATCAACGTTATTCCCACCGGTATAGATACTAATCGTTTTCAAAATGTTGATAAAAAACAAGTTACTAACTTAAAAAAAGAATATAACTTAAACGCTAATGATTTTGTTATTGGTTGTGTAGGCCGGATAGCTACGGAAAAAAGTATTGATGATTTACTGACCAACTCTAAAGATCTTATCAAAAAATATCCGCACTTAAAGCTTTTAATCGTGGGAGATGGTCCTGAACTAGCTAACTTAAAAGAATTAGCTTCCAAGTTAAACATCAAAGAAAATGTTATCTTTACTGGTAAAATCCCCTACGACTTAATCCCTGCTTATTATAAGTTATTTAATATATTAACTTCTTTTTCTACTACTGAAACCCAAGGCCTAACCATTATTGAAGCCTTAGCTAGTCAAAAACCCGTCATATGTATTAAAGATGAATCTTTTAAAAAAATGATTACTCCTGGTTTCAATGGTTATTTATTTAATGATCCTAAAGACTATCAAAAAATTATTAAAAAACTAATAACTAATCCTAAAGAATACCAAAAATTACAAGCTAACACGTTAAAAAGCATTAGCCAATATACTAAAGAGGCTTTTGCTAAAAATGTTTTAAAGGTATACAAAAAGACGCTTAAAATTTAGCGCCTTTTTGCATCTGTCTTAGGTATAGCTTGTTTTCTTGATAAATTAAGTCTTCCTCGATTATCATAGCCTAGTGCTTTTACGAGTATTTTATCCCCGACACTTACGATATCCTTAGGTTTATCTACTCTTTTATGATCAAGTTCTGATACATGGACCAATCCTTCACAACCAGGCCAAAGTTCCACAAAGCACCCGAAGTCTTCTACTTTAACAACTTTTCCTGAATAGATAGTTCCCACTTCTACTTCTCTAATTACTTCTTCAATCATTTTTCTTGTCTTGGCAATAATACTAGCATCGTTATGATAAATAATTACTCTACCATCATCTTCTAAATCAACTTTAACTGCCTCTTTATCATTGACACTTTTTACATTGCTAGCTTCCAAAATGATCTTTGTAATCATCTCGCCTCCGCGACCAATAACATCTTTAATTTTTTCAGGATTAATCTTAAAGGTATCAATCTTTGGTGCATATTTTGATAAGCTTTTCCTTGGTTCCGCAATTACACCCATCATCACTTCAAGAATTTGCAATCTTGCTTTTTTAGCTTGCGCTAAAGCTTCTTTTAAAATCTTTTCCGTAACTCCCTTTATCTTAATATCCATTTGCAAAGCTGTTATTCCCTTTTTCGTTCCTGCGACTTTAAAGTCCATATCTCCCATATGATCTTCAAGCCCTTGAATATCGGTAAGAATAACATGTTTCTTTTTATCTGCTGATTCAATAAGACCCATGGCAATACCCGCCACTGGAGCTTTAATTGGTACTCCGGCTGCCATCAAACTCAAACAACCAGCACAAATCGTGGCTTGACTACTACTTCCATTTGATTCTAATATTTCACTTACAACTCTAATTGTATAAGGAAATTCTTCTTCCGAAGGAATTACTTGGGCCAGTGCCCGCTCACCTAGTGCCCCATGGCCAATTTCTCTTCTGCCTGGTGCCCCATATCTTCCCGTTTCTCCGACCGAAAAAGGTGGGAAATTATAATGGAGCATAAATCTTTTGGAATCTTCAAGCCCCAAGCCATCTAATATTTGATGTTCACCAATCGCCCCCAAAGTTGTCGTGGCTAAAGCCTGCGTCTCTCCTCTTGTAAATACAGCTGAGCCATGTGTCCGCGGCAGTAAATCAATTGCACAAGATAAAGGTCGAATTTCATCCATAGCTCTTCCATCCGGTCTAATATGTTTATCACAAATTAATTTTCTTACTTCTTCCGCCTCAATCAAATTAACAATTTTCTCAACTTGTTTAAGTTTTTCATCAACATCTTCATCGGAAGCATAAACTTCGGTAAAATTCTCTATCGTTCTTTCTTTAACTAGATCAATCGCGGCATACTTCGCTAATTTTTCTTTAATTTGAATCGCTTCTAACATATCTTTAGTCGCATAGCTTCTAACGGCCTTATCGATATCTGGATCAATTTCAGCTTTTGGTAGCTCTATTTTCTCTTCGCCAATCTCATCAATAATTCTTTGTTGAAATTCACATAACTTCTTCAAGTTTTCATGACCAAACATAAGTGCTTCTAGCATTTCCTTTTCGCTTAGTTCACTCGCTCCCGCCTCAACCATGCAAATGGCATCATGTGTTCCAGCTACCGTCAAAGATAAAGTACTTGCATCTGTTTGCAAAGCCGTTGGATTAATAACTAGCTTTCCATCAACCTTCCCCACCATAACTCCACTAACAGGGCCATCAAAAGGAATTTTAGATATTCCAAGACATAAACTTGATCCAAATAATGCGGCCATTTCCGGTGAATTATCGGGATCAACAGATAATACCGTATTAACCACCTGTATTTCTTGTCTTAAATTTTCATCAAACATCGGTCTAATCGGTCTATCAATAAGTCTTGCTGCCAGTGTTGCTGCATCACTTGGTCTACCTTCTCTTTTTATAAAACCACCCGGTATTTTCCCCACCGAATAAAGTTTTTCTTGATATAAAACTTGTAATGGAAAAAAGTCTTGCCCCAACACTTCTTTTCCCATCACACAAACTGATAATACCACCGTATCGCCATAACGCACCAAAACGGCACCATCTGCCTGTTTAGCAAGTTCTCCAACTTCCACAACAAGTTCTCTTCCTAAAAAATCCAATTTAAATACTTTTTTCATCTTTGCATCCTCTCTAAAAAAAGACACTAAAAATTTTTAGTGCCCTTATTTTCTTAAATTCAATTTCTTAATTACATTTCGATAACTAACAACATCATTATCTTTTAAATAAGCCAGTAATTTTCTTCTTTTACCAACCTTCATTAAAAGTCCTCGATTAGAATGGTAGTCATGTTTATGTACTTTTAAATGTTCAGTTAAATCATTAATTTCATGAGTAAGAATAGCAATTTGTACTTCTGCAGAACCACAGTCTTTTTCATTCTTACCAAATTCTTTAATTAACTTTGCTTTTTCTTCCTTTGTAACTGCCATAAATATCCTCCTTATCTAACAAACGGTTTAATCCAAGTAAAAATTATAGGAGTAAATTTAAACCTCGACTAAACTTACATGATAATTATATTATAGAGTTTTAAAAAAATCAACTAAAAAAGAAACAACTATCGTGCAAATTTTTAAAAAATAATAATCACGCAACGCATCATCGCAATAAAATAAATAAAAACTCCGCCATTGGCAGAGATAATAACTATATGGTGCTGAAAAGAAGACTCGAACTTCCGACCTACGCATTACGAGTGCGTTGCTCTACCAACTGAGCTATTTCAGCAGCCAAAAATATTATAACACAAAAAATACTTTAGGGAAACCCAAAGTATCACATTAAGGCCATTTTCATTTTTTCTAAACTTCTTTTTTCGTAACGACTAACCATAACTTGGGTCATATTAAGCTTCTTAGCTACTTCCCTTTGGGTTAAATCATCAAAATAACGAGCCTTAATAATTTCTAACTCTTCTCTATTCAAAACCTTAAAACTATCATCTATATCTATTTTTAAATCCGTATTGTCTTGATGTTTATCAGCAACTACTTCATGTAAATTAAGTTCACTGGCTAAATCATCCAAAGAAATCATAGCTTGAGCACATTCTACTGCTCCTCTTACAAGATCATGATCTAACTCTAAAAAGTTAGCTACTTCATAATCACTTGGCACATAATTAAATCTTTGGGCTAATTCATATCGTGTTTTTTCTACCACTTTATAAAGCTTAAGCATTTCTCTACTAACTTTAATATCTTTATTACTATTTACAAGCTGATACATTTCTCCAAATATATATGAATAAGCATAAGTACTAAATTTAGCTTCCTTTGTATTTTTGAAATTCTTATAAGCTTTCAAAAGGCCAATAACCCCAGCTTGAACCAAATCTTCCCTCGGATAATTATAAAACTTATTAGCGATTTTCTTAATGAGTCCCATATTTTGTTCAATAAGTATATTTGTTGACATTATATATTTATTAACCTATAAGCCGCTAGTTCATTGCTAGCTACTTTCATTCTAAGTCTTTTCATTTTCTCTTTCAAAAAATCGCTAACTTCACACAAGCAAATCTTTCCCTTATTCGTTCGAATTGCACATTTCGTATTAAGTAAAGCATCAAGCCCTGATTCATCAATATTTTCCAGTTCATATAAATTAAACACTAAATATTTAATTTTATGTTTCAAGACAACTGGCACAACATAGTTGTTAATCTTATAGCACACCTTTCTATCAAGCACACCTTTTAATCTAACATATAATATTCCCTTCTCATACTCCATATCTACTTTTAACATATCCACTTCTCCTTTGCTACTTTAATATAGTACAAAAAAGAATTTTTTTAAACACGTTCGACAAAGGTTGTCAAAACTTCTCTTTTTTCCAATGTAAAGAAAAACAGTTATAGAACATAAGAATTAATTTACGTTAATTCGCCTAACCTCACGATTAGTTTTTTTCTGTTGTATTTTTTTATACATCACAGACCTTACTTCCGAACCCAGCCTACCGCTTCCCGTACTTCTTTTTTTATTTCATGTTTCCATTTTAATTTAATTATTGTAACTTTTCAACCCCTCATTTAATATATTGATACTCGCATTATAATCTCTTTCTATTTCTAAACCACATTTACTACATTTTAATTCTCGTACTCCTAGATCTTTCATT
>CALVHY010000034.1 GCA_944329205.1 uncultured Bacilli bacterium
GCTTAAGGAATTTGATAAAGAAATATTTGAAAATTTAGTAGAATGTATTATTGTTGGTGCTATAAATGAAGATGGTACTAAAGATCCTTATGCTATAAATTTTATTCTTAAAACTGGCAAAGAATATAAGTTTAATTTAGAAGAAGAAAACCATAAAAAGTTAGAAAATTCCTCTTTATCTAATGAGGAACTTATTAAAAATGATAGGTTGTCATTAGATAAAGACAGGCGAAGTAGCTTATGCTGGAGGAGTATATGGAACAGGAAATAGTAGTTACTACCTATATACAAACAGCACATATTGGACCATGTCTCCGTATTACTTTAGCGGCAGCTATGCTATTGTGTTCTATGTGAATTCGACTGGCCACCTTGTCAACTACCGCGTGGATAACACGTACGGGGTGCGCCCAGTATTAAATCTGAAGGCTGATGTGCAGTTAACGGGCAGTGGCACCGCCGATGACCCATTTTTGGTCGCTTGACGTAAAGAATACGACAAATTTTATTCTCACCAAAGTAAGGCCAAATTTATTTGGACATAAACCCAAAAAGCATATCGTTTCATATAGCTCTTTTTATTTATTTTAATTTATGATATAATTTTAAAAGAATAGGAAAGATATCTATGAAAGTATTAACTTTACCATTTAAGTTTATATATAGTTTTATTAAACATTTCTTTATTGGGGTTAAGTTTGTTTTCTTTGATGCTTGGTATAACTTAATTAGCTATTATGTTGATAAAAAAGCTTTCTTAAAAAGAGAGCAAAACTTAAGTGAGGCCAAAAAAGAAAAAAATGATGTTGAAACTGAAAAATCATCTTTTATAAGCATGTCTGAAAGACAAAGAATGGCTTTAGAAAAACAAGCTTTATTAAAAGAGATGCAAAGTGAAATTAATCTTCGTAAAGTAAACAAAGAGTATTACTATTATTATGGCACGGATAAAAACAGTAAAAAAGTTAAAGGTTTAATGAGTGCTACAAACAAAATGACACTTCATAACTTTCTTGCTAGTGAAGGCATTGATGTATATCAAATAAAGAAAGCCAAATTTCCAAACTTGTTAAAAAAAATTGGTTTAGAACAAGATAGACCCATGAGTAGTAAAGACCTAATTTTTTGGATAACGCAAGTATGTACTTATCTAAAAGCAGGCTTAACTTTAAACGATACCATCAATATTATGAAAGAGCAAGCTAAACGTGATAAGAAAAAGTATCATTTATATGAAGCTATATCATATGAATTAACTCTTGGCCAATCATTTAGTACCGCACTTGAAAATCAAGGGAATACCTTCCCCCCTTTATTAATCAACATGATTAAATCATCTGAAGCAACAGGGGAGATAATCAAAACTTTTGATGACATGGCTGAATATTACACCGAAATTGATAAAACCAAAAAAGCTATGCTTAGTGCCATAATCTATCCTGTTATACTACTTATATTTGCTATTGCCATATTAACTTTTATTATGGTTTATGTTATTCCAGAATTTATTAAGATTTATGATCAAGCGGGTATAAGTGTAAATGGTTTTACTTTAACTATTATTAATTTAAGTCGTTATATAACCAGCCATATTGATATAATCTTATTAAGTGCTTTCATTATTATATTAGTTTTATTATTCTTATATAAACAAGTTAAAAGTTTTCGCAAGATTATTCAAAACATCGGCATGCATATTCCTTTTTTTGGTAAGATTATGATTTATCATGAACTAACTTTATTTACCAAAACCTTTGCTAGTTTACTTCGCAATAGTGTTTATATTACTAGTAGTATGGAAATATTATCCAATATCACAAATAATGAAGTTTATAAAGATATAATGTATGAAACAATAAGTAACATTGCTCGAGGGGAAAAAATAAGTAAATCTTTTTATCACAAATGGTGTATTCCCGATGTTGCTTACTACATGATTGCCACCGGTGAGACTACGGGAGAATTATCCCTTATGATGGAAAAAGTAGCCAATTATTTTAATGATTTACATAAATCAAAAGTAACCAATTTAAAGAGCTTTTTAGAACCCATCATGATTGTTATCTTAGCACTAATAGTGGGAATTATCATTCTTGCAGTTGTTATTCCAATGTTTAGTTTATATGGCCAAATAGGGTAGGTGAAAACATGATTATAATATTATTTTTAATAGGGTTTGTCCTTGGTTTAGGCTATTCTTTCTTAGGAGAAAGACTTCCTCTTTTAATCCCCGAAGTTATTGAAAAAGAGCCCAATTCTTGGATTTTTAACTTATTTATAGGTGTAGTTAATGCTATAATCTTACTCATAAGTTATTATGCTTATGGTTTAAGTTATGATTTTTTTGCTTCTTTAATTATCACCGGTTTAGTCTTAATTATCTTTATTAGTGATTTTAAATACATGATTATTTTAGATAGTCCCCTAATCATCAGTGGTCTTTTAATTTTAATATTACGTTTTTATTATTATGGTCTAAAAAACATGGGCCTAAGTATTTTAAGTGGCCTAATCTTATTTTTAATTATGCTTTTGATCGGTTTTATTGGCCAAAAATTATTTAAAAAAGAAGCTTTAGGAGGGGGAGACATCAAACTAGCTGGTATTATTGGTTTAATTCTTGGTTTTAAACTAGGATTAATTGCCATTATCTTATCAAGTTTACTTGCCATGCCTTATGCTATTGCCACCATGTTTTTAAAAAATATTAATGAAGTTCCTTTTGGTCCATTTCTAATTGGCAGTATGGCTATTGTCTTTATTTTTGCCGATAAATTTTCTAATTTAATTGCCTTTCTTATCTAAAAGTTGTATAATAACCCCTACCGAGGGGTTATTATTATGAAAGATTATTTAAATTATACCGGTGATTTAAGGAAATTATCCAAAAAAGATTTAGAATGGTTATTTATTAAACTACTTAATTATCAAATGCGTTATCGGAAAAATTTAGGCATTAGTCCTAACATGAGTTTTGGTTTAGAAATAGAATTTAGTCATGTCAAACTAAAAGATGTTGCCGCTACCTTTACTCAAGATGCTAATTTACCTTTTTGGTGTGTTCATGAAGATAAAAGTTGCGAAGAATTAATTGATGGCGAAGTTTTAGGAGGAGAGGTATCAACAGATATTATGCATGATCTCCCTCTTGATTGGGACAAATTAAGTAAGGCCATCGCTTTATTAAAAAAGCTTAAAGCTAAGACTAATCACCAAACCGGATTACATGTCCATGTTGGCAGCCAAATATTTAAAGAAGATATTGAAAATGTCTGTCGGTTTGTAAAAATATGGTGTGTCTTTGAACATGTTATATTTAAATTTGGCTATGGTAATACGCGTTTTCCAAGACCAAACATCTTATTTTTTGCCCAACCTATTGCTACCGCGACAAAATTAAAATGTAAATACGATGCTAATTACTTTAAAAAAATAAGAGTACCTCAAGCTTTAAATTATGATAAAAAATGGGCTGTTAATTTTAGTAATTATCAAGCTCTTTGTCAAGAAGAGGAACCAAATAATACCATTGAAATTAGATGTGCTAATGGCACATTGAACAAAAGCCTTATTCAAAACACTGTAAACTTTTATCTAAAACTCATGGAATATGTTGTAAGTCCCAACTATGATGAAGATTTAATCAATCATTTATTTAACCAATTAAAATTAAAAGACCTTGATGAATACTCGAAATTATACATTGATGATGCCTTATTACTCGCTGACTTAATTTTTAATAATCCTAAAGACAAAATTAATTTTTTAAAACAATATGTCAAAAAGGATGAAATCGTCTTTATAAGGTAGTGCTTTTAGGCTTGTAAAAAGCCCAAAATTAGGATATAATATTACCAGTCATGAAAGGATGTAGTTATGAAAAACGTAAAAGAAATTACTATTACAATTGAAGGAGAATCTTGGCAAAAAGCTTTAGATAAAGCTTTTAAAAAGAAAAACAAGGAAGTAAAGATTGATGGCTTTCGCAAAGGTGCAGCCCCTAAAGATCTTTTTATCAAAAATTTTGGTTTTGAATCTTTATTTATGGATGCAGTTGATTTTGTAATGGATGAAGCTTACCATAAAGCTTTAGCCGAAGCCGGGACCACTCCTGTTATTGAACCTAAACTTGAAATAACCACTATTAATGAAAATCAAGTAACTTTTAAATTTACTATTATTAGCAAACCTGAAGTAACTTTAGGTGAATACAAAAATTTAGGCTTAAAAAAAGCTGAAGCTAAAGTTACTAAAGAAGAAATAGAGGCAGAAATTAAAAGAATACAAGAAGAATATGCCGAAATAGTTCCTAAGGAAAGTGGTCAGGTCAAAGATGGGGACACCGCGGTTATTGATTTTGAAGGCTTTGTAGATAAAGAATCATTAGAAGGAGCTTCTGGCTGCAATTATCCTCTTGAAATAGGTTCCCACATTTTTATTCCTGGTTTTGAAGAAGGCCTAATTGGGATGAGTATTGGCGAAACGAAAGAATTAGCTTTAAAATTCCCTGATAATTATGTTGAAGATCTTAAGGGTAAAGATGTTGTATTTAAGGTAACCGTTAAAGAACTAAAAGAACGAATCGTACCTGAATTAAATGAAGATTTCTATCAAGATCTTGGCTATGACAATATTAAGAGTGAAGAAGAATTTAAAGAAGAAATAAAAAAAGTTTTATTAGATCGTAAAAAAGCCGAAATTGAAGATGAATATCTCGATAAATGTTTAGACAAAGCCAGCCATAATTTAAAAGTAAAAATTAATCCAGAAATAATTGATGATGAAGTTCATCGCTTAATTCACCAATTTGAAAATCAACTAAGCATGCAAGGAATAAAACTAGAAGATTACACCCAAATTACCGGCATTACTCATGAAAAATTACATGAGCAAATGGAACCTGAAGCAACTAAACGAGTTAAATATCGTTATTTACTAGAAGCTATCGCTGAGGCTGAAAACATTGATTTTACCGATCAAGAAACGGAAGAAAAATCAGAAGAATTAGCCCAAAATTATGGCATTACTAAAGATGAATTAATCAAGGCTTATGGTTCTTTAGAAATTGTAAAATACGATTTAAAAATGCATAAAGCTTTAGAAATAATAAAAGAAAATAATTAGTTTAAGAGATTTTTACCCATCTCTTTTTTCATGCCATAATTTTTTCCATCTATTATCTTTTATAAATAACATATTTTTGGTATAATAAAAATAGAAAAGAGTGATGATATGCCTAACTTTAAATATTTATTTAAACGAGCTAAAAATATGGATTATAAAAACATGTACCAAAAAATTAATAATATTCATCAAAAAACCGGTAAAAGCCGTTTATATATTTTTAATGATATGCGTAAGTGTGCCCTTAAATATGGCGCCGGTTATTCTGATTACGATTTATTTGAAATGTACAATTTAACTGATGATGAGCGGGATACATACATTACAAGAGGAAGAAACAATGATCTTATCAAAAAATATAATAATCCTGCATATAATCATATTTTTCGTAATAAAGTCGAGTTTAATACGAAATTTAAAGATTTTATAAAAAGAGATTTTATCGAAGTTAATACTAGTAAAAAAGAAGATGTCTTTAAATTTATGAAAAAGCACTCTGTTTTTATGGCCAAACCTGTAAGTGGCACTTGTGGTAAAGGAATAGAAAAAATTAATGTAAAAGATTATAAATCTTTAGATGAAATTTATGCATATCTAACAAAAGATACAAGTAATTATGAATTAGAAGAGTTAATAGTTCAAAACGAAAGGGTTAAAAAAATTTATCCTGATTCAATTAATACGGTACGAATCGTAACCATTGTTGAAAATAATATTCCTCATGTTATATGTGCTTATTTTCGGATCGGTAATGGTAAGTATGTTGATAATTTTAACAGTGGGGGTATGGTTGCTCCTGTAAACGAATTAACTGGAGAAGTAATTGATAAAGGAATTGATAAAAATAAAAATCTATATGCGTATCATCCAGCGACCAACGAAAAAATTAAAGGTTTTAAATTTCCTGATTGGGATAAAGCCCTAGCCATGGTCCAAAAAGCCGCTTTAGTTATTCCAGAAATGCGCTACATTGGTTGGGATGTTTCCTTTTCTGATAAAGGCCCAATTCTCGTTGAAGGCAATGAATATCCCGGACATGATATTTACCAACTTCCCGAGCACACACATGATAAAAAAGGAATATGGCCAAAATTTACCAAAGCCTTTAAATAATATAATTTTTTAGCTAAATTAAGTAGACAAATCTCTACTTTTTATTTATAATAATAAGAAATATTTTTTGATGGGAGTGATCAAAGTTTATGGACCAACATTTAGTTGTTATGCTTTTGAAAGGTTTAATCTTACTTCCCAATCAAGAAGTAAAAATTGAACTAAACAATAATCTTAGTAAAGAAATAACCAAATTAGCCGTTAAGGAATATGAAAGGCGTATTTTAGTTATTACTCCCCACAATCAAGTTGAAGAATCCCCAGAAGTAAATGATTTACCTACCGTTGGGGTTGTCGGTAAAATTAAAAGCCGTATTGAGCTACCAAACGGTAATGTCAGAATTACTATCAAAGGCCTAAATCGGGTTAAAATCCTCGATTTTCATAACAACAAAACTAACGAAGACATCTTAGAAGCCCAAGTAAGTGCCATAACTCTACCCAAATTTGACAGTGTGGAACAAAAAGCCGTTATTAAAAAACTAAATGCCATAACAAATGAATATGTTCATGCTTCTACCCACATTTCCAACAGTATTTTAAATACCATTAAAGTTATTGATGATTTATCCCTATTATGTGATACTATCTGCTCCTTCATACCTCTTTCATTTAACAAAAAATTAGAATATGTTGAAGAAATTAATGCTATGTATCGGGCCAAAAACTTGCTTAAAGATATCAAAATTGAAATCGAAGTTTTAAAATTAGATCAAAAAATTGAAAAAGAATTAGAAAATAGTTTAGAAAAGAGTCAAAAAGAATTTATTTTAAAAGAAAAAGTCAAAATTTTAGAACAAGAACTAGGCGAGGGGAAAAATGATCTTGCTGAGCTTTATTATAACGAACTAAACAAATTATCCTTATCCAAAGTAACCACCAACAAAATATTACAAGAAATAAAAAAACTAGAATATACAAGCGAATTATCTCCCGAAGTAGCTATGGTTCGTAATTATTTAGATTGGATATTACACTTACCCTGGCATAAAGAAACATTTCAAAACACCAACCTAGACGATATCAAAAAAAAGCTTGATGAACATCATTATGGTTTAGAGGAAATTAAAAATCGTATTTTAGAATATGTAGCCTTAAAAAACAACAACGAAGACATCAAAAGTCCCATTATCTGTTTAGTCGGTCCTCCCGGTGTCGGTAAAACCAGTATAGCTCGGGTCATTGCCAGTGCCCTAAATCGCCAGTTTTATAAAATAAGTGTTGGTGGTCTTAATGATTCATCCGAACTAACCGGCCACCGCCGAACATATATGGGTTCTAATCCCGGCAAGATTATTCAAGGCTTACGCAAATGTGGCAGCAAAAATCCTGTTTTTCTTATCGATGAAATTGATAAACTAACGATTAACAGCAAAGATGATCCCTCAAGTGTTCTTCTTGACATTCTCGATAAAGAACAAAATATGGAGTTTATTGATAATTATATCGAAGAGCCATTTGATTTATCCCATGTTTTCTTTATTCTCACAGCTAACAATGATAATGATATTCCGCTTGCGCTTAAAGATCGTTTAGAAATCATTTATTTATCAAGTTATACTAATTATGAAAAAGTTGATATTGCCAAAAAGTATTTAATACCCAAAATTTTAGAAGAAAACAAAATACCTAATAAAATTATTTCTATTAGTGATGAAATGCTTTTATTTTTAATATCCGCCTACACTAATGAAGCTGGCGTCAGAGACTTATCACGACAATTAGAAAAATTAATTCGCAAGTTAGTTGTTTTAGGAAAAGTCGAAGAAAGAACGAAAATAAGCAAAGTTCGTTTAAAAGAATATTTAGGTATTCCTAAATTTGAAATTTCCTTATCTCGAGCTAATGCAAGTGGCAAAGTAAATGCTCTTGGTATAACTCCTAACGGGGGAATGATTATTCCCATTGAAACGTGTATTTACGAAGGGAAAGGGGACTTTATCATAACGGGCATGCTTGGCAATGTCATGAAAGAATCAACCAATATTGCTCTAAGTTATATTAAGTCGCACCAAAAAGAGTTTGGCCTTCAAGATTTTTATTTTAACATCAAAGACATTCATCTTCACTTTTTATATTCCGCCTTAAAAAAGGATGGACCTAGCGCTGGCGTAGCTATAGTTACAAGTATTCTCAGTTTAATTTTAAATCGCCAAGTTGCCAGTGATATAGCTTTTACTGGGGAAATATCCTTAAATGGTGATATTTTAAAGGTAGGTAAAATCAAAGAAAAAATTATTGGAGCTTTCAATAATCAAATTCGTACTATCTATCTTCCTTACGATAATGAACTTGATTTAGAAAGCGTTCCTCCAAGCATCAAAAGTAAACTTGATATTCATTTAGTTAAAAACTATCGTGAAATATACGAAAAATTGTTTTTATAATTTTATTTTATGATATAATTATAATAAGGAGCTTATATGAAGATAAAAGATATTCTCGGTATTAATAATGCCCGGTTAATTAATGGTAACGAATTAGCTGAATTAACCTTTTTTTCCAAAGATACTCGCACCCTTAAACCCCAAGATGTTTATGTTGCCTTTAAAGGGGAAAATTTTGATGGTAACGCCTTTTTAGAAGAAGCCTTAAAAAAAGGAGCCTCAACTGGTATCGTATCCAAAGTGGATGAAAAAATTATTTCTAAATATGCTGATAAAAACATCATTCTTGTTGATGATACTCTTGATTTTATAACCAATATAGCCAAGCTTAAAAGGGCAAAACTAAATATACCTGTTATTGCTATTACAGGAAGTGTAGGCAAGACTAGTACTAAAAACTTAATTGCCTCTCTCTTAGAAACCCAGTACAAAGTATTAAAAACATCTAAAAACCTCAACACCAAAATTGGCTTAGCCCTAACGCTTTTAAACTATACTAATGAAGATTGTATTGTCCTAGAAATGGGCATGAATATGGCCGGAGAAATAGCCGCCTTAAGTAACATAGCCAAGCCTACCATAGGGATAATCACTAATATTGGCACTAGTCATATTGGCAATTTAGGTAGCCGGCAAAATATATTAAATGCCAAATTAGAAATACTAGAAGGTTTAAATGGCCCTCTTATTATTAATAATGATAATGATTTATTACATGCTTGGTATAAAAAAAACCCCAATTACAATGTTATAACATTTGGCATAAATAATGAAAGTGATTACACGGCCCATAATATCACATATTCTCCTCAAGGTTGTACTTTTAGCATATCGAATCACCACTTTATGTTGCCCACCTTAGGTCAAGCCTTCATCTATAATGCTCTTGCTGCTTATATTGTTGGCCAAAAACTTAACATATCCATCGAAAACACACGAAAAACTCTAGCCCATATCCAAAAAGTAGAACATCGCCTCGAAATTATATCTAAAAACAATATTACAATTATTGATGACACTTACAACGCTAGTTATGACTCCCTTGCTTTAGCCCTAGAAGTTTTAAGTCATTTTAAAACCCGTAAAATAGCCGTTTTAGGAGATGTTTTAGAATTAGGCCAATATAGTGAAGAAATTCACCGCCAAATAGGCAAGCTTGTTATAAATAACCAAATAGATGTCATTATCTGTACTGGCGCTTCGGCTAAATATATTTATGAGGAAGCTAAAAAAAAGATTGCCCAAAGTTTCTATTTTAAAGACAATAAAGAAGTTTTAGCTTTTCTTAAAAAATATTTAAAAGCTAATGATACGATCTTAATTAAAGCTAGCCATGGCATGAATTTTCTTGAAATAGTTAACGGCATGCTAACCCAGGACAAGTAATACAACTTGTTCTTTTGCTTTTTAATTGTCGAAAAATAAAAAAATGAGCGTCGATTTTTGTCGAACGCTTTTTCTTGAATTTTTTAATCCCTCATATTAAAATAAAAGCGTAGTTCTGAAATGAATTACCTACACTCCTATAAAAAAATATAATTAAAATTAGTTTATTATTTATATATTTCAGAACTACGCAATTTAACTATATATAGCATATGATATTACGGTGGCGGCCACACTGGCAATCATTGCTATTAACATACACCAAGCAAAAATTTTTCTTGCTCTCTTACTCATAATTCAATCCTCATTTCTTTTAATCTCTTTAATAATTTATCATATTTTTGCAATTTTTTCAATATAATTTAATGGGTGATACCATGAACTTTTTTAAAACCAACTTCAAATTAAGCCGACCCCAACTTCGCTTCCTTCTAATCTTGCTTCTTTTAGGTATAATTTTAAGCTTTATCATATATAAGAAGATTGATCAATCATTATACATAGATGATATTAAAAATATTAGTAGTAGCCTAACAACTAACCATATTAATTTTATCTTTACGCATTTTATAGTTACATCAGTTTTACTAGTAAGTTCCTTTATGTATATAGGCTTAATTTTATTTCTTTTTTATTTTCTTTTTGAAATCACCTGTATTAGTTATTCCCTAATAGCTTTTACCAGCGTCTTTTCCTTACCAGGCTTCTTCTATGGTATTTTATACAATTTAATAATCAAATTATTTTTTCTAATTTGCTTAGTTATAATTTTTAAAAATATTATTACCATAATTAAGCGAGTAAGAAAAAATAAAGAAGAAATAAACATTAAAAAAGAATTAAAAATTATCTTTACTTGTTTTTTATCTATCACTATATATGATCTTTTCCTTTACTTTTTCGCTTCTTTCCTTTTAAACAAATTGACTTTTATTGTGAGTTAATTTACATCTTAAAGTATACATGATATAATATTTACGTGATGTATTATGAAAAAAGTTATTGTTGGAATTAGTGGGGGCGTAGATTCAGCGGTTGCCGCTTATCTTCTCAAACAAGAAGGCTATGAAGTAGAAGGGTTATTTATGCGCAATTGGGATGCCACTTTAAATAATGATATCCTTGGCAATCCCACTTTAAATGAATCGATTTGTCCTCAAGAACAAGATTATAATGATGCTCTTGAAGCTTGCCAAATACTAGGCATTCCCTTACACAGAGTCGATTTTATCAAAGAATATTGGGATTATGTCTTTACTTATTTTTTAGAAGAACTTAAAAAGGGAAGAACTCCCAATCCAGATTTACTGTGCAATAAATTTATTAAATTTGATTTATTTAAAAAGGAAGCTCAGAAATTAGGTGCCGATTATATTGCAACTGGCCATTACGCCAAAATTGTTGACAATAAATTATATCGTGCTTTAGATAAAAATAAAGATCAAACCTATTTCCTCGCGGATATTAATAAAGAAAACTTAAAAAATGTCTTAACCCCCTTAGGCCATTATTTAAAAAGTGATGTTCGTCGTCTTGCTAGCCAAATAGGTTTAAACGTAGCTCAAAAAAAAGATTCAACCGGTATTTGCTTCATTGGTGAAAGACACTATCAAGATTTTATCAAAAATTACTTAAAGCCAAATCCTGGAGACATTGTTGATGTTTCTACCCAAGAAGTTATTGGCAGGCACACCGGTCTTATGAATTACACGATTGGCCAACGGCGCAATGTTGGTTTAAGTGGTCATGAGTTAAGACATTACGTATGTGGCAAAAATGCGGCAAAAAATATTTTATATGTTGCCTTTGGAGACAGCAAATATTTATACAGTGATGCCTGTACCTTAGAAAATATCAATTTATTAGGTGATCTTCCCTTAAATTTAACTGCAAAATTTCGTTATCGAGGCGAAGATATTCCAATTGAAATAGAAAGTATTACCGCATCAGTTATCAAAATAAAATACCCTAAAATGGCTAAATCTGTAACTCCTGGCCAAGCTTGTGTTTTTTATCATAACGAAGAGTGTTTAGGCTGTGGTTTTATCAAAGATGTATATAAAAACGGCCAAAAACTTTGGTATTTATCCTAACATTCACTTGACATATATGTGTTAAGTAATTTATAATTAAGGTGTAAAGTAAAAAGGAGAATCAGTATGAACAGTTTAAATGAATTATTACAAGAATTGGGTATTTCGAAAGTAAGACTAGCTAAATATTTAAATGTTTCAAGACAAATGGTTTATAATTATTTAGAACTAGAAGATTTAAATAAATGGCCTAAAGAGAAAAAGATTTTATTACTAAAACTTTTAGATATTGAAGATGGAACTGATGAGGCAATAGGCAATATCAAAATAACAACCGACTATTTAATGGCTGTTGAAAATCGTTTAAATCAAGGTGTTAAAAATATTAGTGATATGGATAATTACTTTGATATGAAAGGCCTTGATAAAAATGCCCAAACTTTACTGACGGACATTAACTATTTATTAAAAGAAAAACTTTTAGATGAAAATAAAAAGGAGGAAAATTATCACGTTGTAAGTTATTTATATCACATGCTTCAATCCCTTGATAATGTTCCCGAAATCAAATATATTCTTGGGTATATGTCTAAAACAACTGGTTTTATCAACCCTGATGAATATGCCTTCAATGAAGACAAACAATTTATTTTTGAAGGTATTTTATATTCTGCTTTAACTTTATATAATAACGGGGGAGCCAGTCGTAGTAAATTAAAAGAAAGTCATAAACGGTTTGTTCAAGAAATAGAGCAAAAAAATGAAGAAAAACTAAGCCGTACCCAACAGTTAAATACGATTAAAATTCAAGCTTTAAGAGAACTTGGCTACGATCAAATGACCGAATCTAATGCTGCAGAAGTCCTAGAAAAAATTGCTGAAATAGAAACGAGAAAAGTATAGCCATGAAAAATAAAGAAGTAATTATTATTGGCCTTGTATTAGTCTTTATAGTTATTTTTTTAGCAATTTTTATGGGCGATAAAAGCTTAGATCTCGAAAGTGAAGAAATAGCTAATCTATATTCATATTTAGGTGAAGTTGATGTTTACCACTGTGGCGGCTTGAATCAATATACTAAAGGGGAAGTAACCTACAATGATATATCTAATGACAATAAATTATGTATTGCTTTTTATGAACTAGATGCCTCGGTTATTCAAAAAGCAAGTGCCGAAGTAACAGGGGTAAATGATAATGATATTTCTATTTGTACAGTAGGTGAGGGGACTCGCCTGACTGCAGATGAAGAAGAAGATACCTGTAGCTATTCTACTATCGCTCTTGCCGATTTAAAGGATGCTTACCAAAAAGTTTATGGTAAAGATTTACCCGAAGATGAAGTATTTTACATCAACAGTACCCAAGCATGCTATCCAGAAGAGGATATTTACTATTGTGGGGAAGCAGAAACATTTACTTATTCCCTAACCCCTGAAGCTACAGTTTATCGCTTAATGTCAAAAGCTGTGGAAAAAATTAATGGTGATATTGTTATTTCTGACTACTATTTACGTATTTCAGGTAACAAATGTTACTCTTCCAATAGTGCTGAAGACGAAGTTACAGCTTGTTCCGCGGCCATAGAAGAAAATCCTGACTTAGAGATAACTAAAGAATTTGTGCAAGAATACGGTGGTCTTTATGAACACACCTTTACTCAAGATGATACCCAAAATTATTATTGGTATTCTAGTAGATCAAGATAGAACTTATTTTTTAAGTTCTTTTTTATAACCTTATTATAAAATATAAATAAGAATACGCGCGTATTTAACCTTATTTAATTTATAAAATAAGGTTATAATTATTAGCCAAATTAAATTTTTGGTTTAGCTAATCCAAACTTATACTTCAATTAAGTCTTTTAATATCTCGAAAATATTTAAGTTTAGACTAATTTTCCTAACGATTTTTCCTTTAAATCTCGCTAATATTTATGCCAAAATTAATTTCGCTAAATATATATTATGTTAACTTCACTTTCGCGATTGAAATTATCTCCTTAATATATTTAATAATAAAATAATTTATAAGGAATATTTCCATGAAGAACAAAATTTCTAATTTTTTATTAAACATTTATATTATCCATTATTTATGGATGTTTTATTATCTTAAAACCACTATTCAATACTTAAAATATAAAACTAAAGCTCCAATCCTCCCCCCTTCCCAAGCAATAAAAGATTTAGAAGCACTTCTTAAAAGCAAATACCATTAAACAAGATCAACAATAAACCTATTAATAAACCTAAACGTAAATATTTATTTAAACTATAATCACGTGCTTTTGGATAGATTACTTCGATCGCAAGGGTAATCATTATTCCCCCAACAAATAAAAGAACCAAACTAATAAGACAATCATTAATATATTTACTTAAAAATATATAGGCAATTATAGCTCCTATTGGCTCAGCTATTCCTGATAAAAGTGTTTTCATTATCGCTTTTCTTTTTGAATTTGTAGCATAATAAATAGGAACGGCAATAGCAATTCCCTCCGGTATATTATGAAAAGCAATAGCTATAGCTAGTTTAATACCTAGTTCAATATCTTTATAAGAACTCATAAATGTGGCTATTCCTTCCGGGAAATTATGTAAAATCAAAGCTAGCATATTAAGGATTCCCAACTTATACAAATCGTTTTTAGTATCAGCCTTATTCATTAAATTATGTAAATATTTAACTAAAATAATTCCCACCAAAAAAGCAATAATTGAAGCTACTACTCCCTTCCCTATTTTATAATTTAAAACTAATATATAAGTAGATTCAGGGATTAAATCAGTAACACTTATTCCGATCATTATTGCCAAAGAAAACGCCAGTGAAAAAGTAATAAATTTATTAATGTTCTCTTCTTTAAACTTAAAAAATATTACTAAAGAACCAATTACCGTCGATAAACCAGCTATGGTAGAAACTAGTAATGCACCAATAATTTCCATGTTACCACCCCTAAATTATATGAATGTAGCTTTATATTTAAACCATAATAATAGTGGGAGGTAAGAAAATGAAAAATAATAGAGAACAAAAAAACTCAAGAAATAATAAGAATTGTCGTAACTCTAAAAGCGAATCAAGAAATTCTCGTAGCGAAAAAAGCGAAAGAAGCTCTAAAGCTAATAGAGAATCTCGCTAATTTTAAAAGCCACGATTTAATGGTGGCTTTTTTCATGCAACAAAGGATGCTTTTCATATTCTTTGCGCAACTTATCATTTGATAAATGAGTATATATTTGGGTTGTAGCAATATCAGCATGACCCAGTAATTCTTGCACCACTCGTAAATCAGCCCCATTAGTAAGTAGATGAGTAGCAAAGGAATGCCTTAAAATATGCGGGCTAATATTTTTTTTAATCCCCTTTTCTTGACAAAGTCTTTTAATATACTTAAAAAAAGCTTGTCTCGTTATTTTTGTCTGCCTAGAACTGATAAATACGTACTCAGACTCTTTTGTCTTTAACAACTCCCCTCGTCCAAACTCTAAATATTCTTCTAAAGCTGCAATTGCGATTTCATTAATTGGCACTAATCTTTCCTTACTTCCTTTACCAAAAACTTTAATTAAACCATCATCCAAAAACAAATTACTCATCGTTAAATTACATAACTCGCTAACTCGTACTCCTGTTGCATACAAAACTTCGAGCATAGCTTTATTTCGTAAATCATAGGCCGTACTTGTTCTAATATCAAGCAATCTATCTACTTCTTCAACTGTTAAATATTCAGGTAGTTTTTTTTCAATTTTAGGCATTTTAATACCATCACAAGGATTAATATCCAACCTTTGATTATCGACTAAATATTTATAAAAATTATTAATAGTTGTTAAATATCGTGCTTTAGTTTTACTAGACTTATTTTGCTTTCGTAAATATTCTTGGATATCTTCTTTTTTTAAATATTTAACATTTTTAGGCTGATAATATTTAGCCAATAAATATAAATCCGTTGTATAAGAATCCCTTGTATTTTTACTAGTATTATATTCACTATTTAAGTATTCATTTATATATTTATCTAATTCAGGATTATGGCTAAATATTTCTGCTAATTCTTCTTTTTTCATCTCTTTCACCACCCTCATTTTACTAAATTTCCCCGTTAAAGTCTATAGTTAAAATTAACGGTCTTGACATGCATACAAATGTATTGTATACTATTATTGTTTCTGAAAAAGAAAAAATATGATATAATTTATTTATAGGAGTTATTATGGAATTACTTGCTAATAAACTAAGACCCCAAAAACTAAATGATGTAATTGGGCAAAAACATTTAATCGGAGATGGAAAAATCCTCACCAATTTAGTAAACAACCATAAAATATTTTCAATGATTCTTTATGGTAAACCGGGTATTGGTAAAACTAGTATTGCCAATGCTTTAATTAACGAGTTAAATATGCGTTATAAGTTTTTAAATGCCACCACTAACAACAAAGCTGATTTTGATATAGCAATAGAAGAAGCTAAAATGTATGGCGAAATGATTTTGGTAATTGATGAAATTCATCGGATGAATAAAGATAAACAAGATATATTACTTCCTCATATCGAATCCGGGTTAATCATTTTAATTGGTCTAACCACTTCCAATCCTTATCATAAAATTAACCCCGCCATTAGAAGTCGATGTCAAATATTTGAACTAAAAGAATTAAGTACCCAAGACATTGCCGAAGGCCTAAAAAAAGCTTGTGAATATTTACCGAACATTAAAATTGATGATGAAACTTTAAAGTACATAGCCACTTTATCATCCGGTGATTTTCGCTTTGCCCTAAACACTTTAGAAGTAGCTTATTATGCTACTAATGATCACATCATTAATATTGATGAAATCAAAAAAATTAATAATAAACCGGTTTTCTTTCACGACAAAGATGAAGATGGTCACTATCAAGTATTAAGTGCCTTTCAAAAATCAATTAGGGGAAGTGATGTAGATGCCTCCCTTCACTATCTAGCACGATTAATTGTCGCTGGTGATTTAGATAGTATTTACAGACGGATGAGTGTTATTGCCTACGAAGACATAGGTCTTGCTAATCCCGGCATTGGTCCCAAAGTCATGGCCGCGATTAGTGCTGCTGAATTAGTTGGGTTGCCTGAGGCAAGAATCCCTTTAGGCCAAGTTGTCACCGAAATGGCCTTATCCCCTAAAAGTAATAGTGCCTATTTAGGTATTGATGCCGCGATAAATGATATTAATAAAGGTTTATCAGGAAGTATTCCCAAACATATAATTGATGGATCACCTAATTATATATATCCTCACAATTACAAAAATGATTATGTTTATCAAGAATATATGCCTGATAAATTAAAAAACAAAAAATATTATCATAAAAAAGATAATAAATATGAAGCTAATTTAAATAAAATATATGATGAAATGAGAGATGGAAAATGAATGTAAGTATTATTGGAACTGGTATGTATGGAATTGCCTTAGCCTTAGCTGTAGCAAGTAACGATCATCAAGTTATGATGTGGACCGAAAGCGAAGAAATAGCTAAAAACTATAAGAAAAATCATAATTTTAAGCCCTTTACTGATGCTAATATACCCAAATCAATAAAAATAACAACCGATCTTAAAGAAGCCTTAGAAAACGTTGATTTTATCATTTTAGCTACATCTGCCAAATACGTTCGTGATATATGTATGAGTATGAAAAAATATTACAATACTCTAACACCTATATGTATAGCATCCAAAGGAATTGAAAATGACACATATTCATTTTTATCCGATATTGTTAAAAGCAAACTTAAAGCTAAACATATGCTTGTTATTTCCGGACCAACTTTTGCCGTTGATTTAATAAAAAAAGAGCCATGTGCCCTATCAGCTGCTGTAACCAGTAATAAGGCCTACAAATATGCTAGTCAAGCTCTTTGCAGCGAAAGAATTAAGTTAAGAGAAAATAGAGATTTATACGGTACTCAAATATGTGGTAGCATTAAAAATGTTATTGCTATTGCCGCCGGTATGCTTGATGGATTAGGATTTAGCGAATCAACAAGAGCTTTTTTGATCACCGAGGCTATGCACGACATTAAAGAATTATTAGAAAAACTAGAATGTAATCCTAAAACTATCTTATCTTTTGCCGGTATTGGTGATTTAATGCTCACCTGTAGCAGTCTTAAAAGTAGAAATTATCGTTTTGGCAAAATTATAGGTGAAAGAAAAAGTGAGGCCGAAATCGAAGAATATTTAAAAGAAAATACAACTGAAGGCTATTACACCCTTCTTTCTATTAAAGGCTTAACTAAAAACCGAAAAATAAAAATGCCTATTATTAATATTATCTATGATATAGCTATAAACCATAAAGATCCTAAAATATTAGTTGATTTTCTAATTAATAAAGCCTAAACTTAACCATCAAAAAAACACAGAATAACCTGTGTCTTTTTAACGCGTTTTAACACATTATTTACGTCAAACGACCACAAATGGATCAGAAGCTATGCCACTACCCGATAGCTCTACATCAGCCGAGAGATTAATTACTGGGCGCACCCCGCGCGCAATGTGCACACCGCTGTAGTTCACATTTCCGCTTACAATAAACACGGTAACCAAAGCACTTTCAAAGGCATAAGGTGACATCGTCCAATATGAACTGTTCGTATATAGGTAATAACTACTATTGCTTAAACCTACACCCCCTCCGGCATAGACTATTTCATCAGCTGTGATTAAGCCGACCGGATAAGTTAAAGCTTCGTTTCCGATTCCTGTCCCATCGACTGTGTATAAATCACTATCATTTGGACAATCATATGTTGGTGAAGCGTTACCTTGATTAAAACCATTATATAATCTTATTAGTGCTCCATAATATGTTATTGCACTTCCTGTTCCACCTAATCCATTGCTCGTGCTATCACTTGTACTTGGACTTCTATCTCCACAGAAGCCAATTGTTGTTGATATCTTACTGGTGTAATCTGTATTATTTGCTATATTATTTTGGTACCATTCATCTACTCTTCCTTTGATGGTACTACTTGTCCCCAATCCATGCACCTGGTTAAATGTATACATGTATCCTGCATAGGCATTATTATTATACGAACTATTAAATGTGCTGGTACTTGACAACTGGGTTCCACTTCCTGTGGTACTTGTACTGGTGCCATTATAGATGATTCTTACTGTGCCATCACCATTAATCCTGATGATCCGCCAATAGAATCCCGCAAACGATAACCAGTTTTCGGTGGTGTTTCCCGCAAAGTAATAACTAGTTCCATCCCCATCCGGGGCTTGGTATATCGTACCATTAGTGTTTGATGTCAATGTTGATGAAAAGCTCGTTCTTTCTTGGATCGTTTTATCTGCCAGTATAGCTTGGCATGCTACTCCACATGTAAGATCAAAATACAAATAACATTTTGTTCCTTTTTGAGATGTTCCTAATATATTTACTTTACCATCTACATATTCAATGGTAATACTCTCGTCTTTTACATCATCTACGGCACAGTAACTTTCACTTGTGTTTAAGGCATAACCACTAGTAGGGATGGTATCGGTGCTTACATATTCTCCCTCTTCATTTTCTTGGTAGGCGGCGATTAAGTTTAAGTCAGATAAGGTGTAGTTAATAGTGCCGTTTGCCACTTGAACCGAGGCAGTTGAGCGGTATTTTGCTCTTGTGAAGTTTAAGATTAAAGTTGTGATTACAGCTATTAATAATAGACCTATAACGATATTTCTTGTTAAATGATCCTTTTTTAATACTTTAAGCTCCATACTAACACCCTCTCATGATGCTAGGCTTCATTTTCTTTCTTACATTATTTTAATATAATAAATATATTTACTTTCCTAGCCTATACATAAATTATACATTCGGATATACCAAAAGTCAACAAAAATATCGCCAAAACAGTCAGTTTTTGTTTTCAAGATAAAAAACATGAGAGAATGATGACGGTGTTTAAGTTTATGAATTATAAAGAAAGATTAAAAGAATTACGCGAATATAACAATATGTCTCAAAATGATGTTGCCAAACTACTTGGCATAAAAAGGAGTTCATATAACCAATTCGAGCAACAATATGACATCATTCCCATCAAAAGATTAAATGAACTAGCTAAAATATTTGATTGTTCCATAGACTACATTTTAGGCTTATCCAAAAACAAAAAATACCATAATTCCAAAGATGAAATAGATAAAGAAATAAGTAAAAAAAGATTAAAAGATTTTCGCCAAAATTATAATTTAACTCAGGCAAAATTAGCAAAAATTTTAGAAACAACCCAATCTGTTATTGCTGGTTTTGAAAAAGGTAGAAACATCATTGCTACCCCTTTTCTTTACCAAATATGTAACCAATATAATTTATCTGCCGATTACTTACTTGGTAAAATCGACAAACCTCAAGAATTATCTTGAGGTTTTATAATATCTAAAAACACATAATTAGCTAAATAAATTCCCGCTACAGCCGGGGTAAATATACATGATCCGATAACATTATGGGTCTTAATTGCATTTTCCGGACTAAATACTACAGGTATATTTAAATCAATATCTTCTTTTCTAAGTAATTGTCTAATTTTTTTGGCTAAGGGATCATTACTTGTTTTATTAATGGTTGTTACTTCTACATATTTGGCATTTAATCTCTTACCCGTTCCTAAAGCACTTATTATCTTGATATTATTACGTTTAGCATATTTAATTAACTCTAACTTTACATAAATATCATCACAAGCATCTATTATATAATCATAATTTTTATTAATATATAAATTAAAATTATCTTTAGTTAAATAAACATCGATAGTCTTAATATTTAACTCATCATTAATAGCAAAGCTTCTCACTTTAGCCTCATCCACCTTTTTATTACCTATATTTGTAAGATTAGTAATAATCTGTCTATTCAAATTAGTTTTTTCAATAACATCACCATCAACAATTGTAATATTCAAAAAACCACTTCTAACTAAAGCTTCTAAGGTAAATCCCCCTACTCCCCCGATACCAACCAAAAGAATATTTGCTTCTTTAATTTTATTTATGTTTTCATCTCCTATTAATATTTTTAATCGTTCTAACATTTTCCTCACCACCCAAATTATAACAAATAAAAACCCAGATGGAAAGTCTATCCGGTGATAAAAAACCCGCTCTCGCGAGGTGGTAAGAAACATACATGCTTCTGGATCCTGGCTAATCAAAGACCAGTCTTCAACTCCACA
>CALVHY010000035.1 GCA_944329205.1 uncultured Bacilli bacterium
ATATTAGCTATTTCCCCACCAGAGGCAGCAATTTTCTTATTTTCTTCCAAGCCATAAGGTTTATGTTCTTTGGCAAGTTCTCTTGTAGTTACTTCTCCAATATCAGTAAGAAGTATTTCTAAATCTGGCATATTATCTCGAAGTGACTCTTTTCTAATTCTTTTAAATTCTTTGTATTCACTCGCCTTCATTCCCGACCAACCTTGATAAATTTCATTCATAAGTATGCCAAACTCATAATCTTCTCGAATACCACTATCCTTCCAAATATCCGTAAGTTTATTTCGATCGACAATTCCTGCTAGTCTAAGTTTAATCCACTCATCATCATACCCACGCATCTTATAATAATGAACTGCTCTTTTAACTGCCTTCTCCGGATCAAATACTTCATCCACTCTCTCACTACCAAGATTAGCAAGCCAAACTTTAAAAGGCTCTGCCTTAGGACTGGGAATAGACTCAATAAGCCGAAATATTCCTTTCGTATCAAGTGTATCTGTTTCTCTTAACTTTCCATCAGATACTTTCATCTTCAACTGTACACATTTTGTGGACAGTTCAGAAAAGAAAGACACACAAAACAAATTGAAAAAGAATAAAGATAATATTTTTCTCTAAAAATGAAGCAAAACTCATACGAAGTATCCCACCCCTCTTTTAGTTTTTACAAAATCTTTAAGACCAATATCTTCTAACTTCTTTCTTAAGCGATTAATATTAACAAGTAAAATTGTCTCATCTAAATAATAAGCATCATTCCAAAGATACTCTATTAATTTTTCTTTACTTAAAACTTGTCCTGCATTTAAAAATAAATAATATAAAATCCGAAATTCATTTCTAGTTAGTTCTACTTCATGATATTTAACAACCGAAAAATGAAGATCAAGCACAACATCATGAACGACTAACTCTTTATAACGAGTTGGATTATTAAGCCGCAAAGCTCTTCTTATCTTTTCCAGCAAAATATATTTATTATATGTTTTTGTAACAAAATCATCACCACCAGATAAAATACTATTTAATTCATCTTCTTCCGTATTTCTACTCGTAACAAAAATAATTGGTGGTTGTTTATGCTTTTTAATCTCTTTACAAATCATAAATCCATTTTCATTTGGTAAATTAATATCTAAAAGGAGTAAATCATATTCTTGTTTAATAATGTCTTGAACTACATCTTGAAAAGAAGAGAGCACTTCTACTTGATACCCTTCACTTTCCAAAAGTATTTTTAATTCTTCTCGTATTTTAAAGTCATCTTCCACAATAAATATTTTCATTTCTTCACTCTCCTACAAAAGAAGGCAACCGCTAAAAAGATGAAAATAATAGCAATGATGACAACCTCATAATGAACTGAAAAAGAAGGCGCTTCTACATCACTTACAACCGAAGACTCACTAACAGCTACAACTTCTTCAACTGGTATCTCATAATTCATATTCACATAATCAATAAGAGTAAGCGTATCCATTAAATTATAAGGAACGTCTTCTACTACTTCTGCACCTAGTGTGATTAATAACATTTCATGATCTTCATGATAAAATAAAGCCGACATACATAAACCGGCCTTGGTTGTATTTCCTGTTTTACTTCCTATAATTTTAGATGTATCCAAATTCAAAACTTCATTATATCTATTAACAGTTGCTTGCACTTCTAAACCATTACTCAAAGCATAACTTTTTGTCGTATAAACAGCCTTAAATATTGGATTTTCTAAAGCATAAGATAAAATAAGTAGTTGGTCATGAGCGGTTGAATAAGCACCCTCTTGATCAAGCCCAGTCGTATTAATATAATGAGTATTTGTAGCACCAATTTTTAAAGCAAGTTCATTCATTTTTGTAACAAAATCACTAACATTTCCACTTATAGCATACGCAAGAACTTTAGTTGCATCTGCGGCACTTGGAAGTATTGCTGCATATAACAAATCCATATAAGTTACGGTATCACCAGACTTTAGTCCCGCAACCGAAGCATTCCAATAAATACCCGCTAACATTTCACTTGTAATAGTAACGCTTGCGCTAAAGTCATCAATATTTTCAATCGCCGTAAGTACAGTCATAATCTTAGTTAAACTTGCAATACTACGTACTTCTTCACTATTTTTATCTAATATAACAGTATCAGCATCCATATCATAAACAATAGCAGCCTCGCTATTAATCTCTGGCATATCTAAGGCATAAACACCAATTGGAAAGAAACAAACGAATAACAAAAGTATCTTTTTCATAGTATCCCTCTTCGTACTTCAATATTATAGCAGAAAAACAAGAGATTAGAAACTAATATTCATTCCATCTTTTTGGTTTCTTCTAGTAGTAAATCAAAATCTGATTTATATAATCTATCTTGCTTAACTCGATATTTTTCAAATTCACTTAAAGCCTTATCACAAGCTATTTTCTTTGATATTTTACCAGCATCTTTTAATATATCTCTGTTATCTAATAATAAATATTTATCTAACAAATTACTCCAGTCTTCCATAGTCATTGGAATATTTCTTCTAGCCCTAGATTCAGCTAAATCTAAGAATGACGAAACGAGCAATTCTAATTCTTTAATTTCTTCTTTCGATAAATAATTTTTAGCAATAACAACATCTGTTTCTAAAATTTTTCCATCAGGTGCATTTCTCCAAAAAGTAAGTCCCATATGTTCCTTTTTATGATCTACACGATTATATATAAGTTCAGCCGCAGTTTGATGGGATACAGAATAATGCATTTTATTCTGCTCTTTCTTAAAGAACATAATAGTTATAGGAGAATTTCTATCATAATCTATACTAGTTACATAAATATCAGTAATTTTTTGATAAAATCTTCTTTAAGATAATCTTATTTCTCTAATTTCAGCAAGCAACTTTTCAAAATAATCTTGATTAATAAAAGAACCGTTTTTCATTCTTTCCTTATCTAAAACATAACCTTGAATTGTAAATGTTCTTAAAACTCCAGTCGCCCATCTTCTAAACTGGGTAGCTCTCACAGAATTTACTCTATATCCTACTGAAATGATGGCATCTAAAATTATAAAACTCTACATTTCTTTTAACGTTTCTATTGCCTTCTTTTTGAACTAATTCCATTTTGGAATAAGTTGAATTCTTCTCTAATTCTTTTTCATTATAAATATTAATTAAATGTTTAGCAATAGCAGGCTGCTCAACATCAAATAACTCCGCCATTGCTTTTTGCCTCATCCATAAAGTTTCATTTTCATAACGAACTTGAATCCCTTTTTCTTTTTCATCTACCTTAAATGTAATAAATTCCTCTGCACTACTTCTAATCATTAAATCTTTCATTCAACCATCTCCCAACTTTTAAAATAAATACACCATCATAACTTTCAATATTTAGTTTAAATATTCACATTTTATAATTCCAGTTCTCTAATACAACAATTTCACATTATACTAAAATTTCTATAATTTTTTCTAACCATTTAAGAATATCTTCAAACTCAATATTTTTGGCATAATCATATTGTCTAATATATGCTGTCCATCTTTCTTTTAAAAGTATACTGTTTTTAATAATTAAAAATATTTCTTTTAAATCTTTATCAAAATTTCTCTTTTGAAAAGTATTATTAACAGCAATCTTAAAAGTTGCTTTATCTATTTCATTCCAATTTCTACTACAAATCAAATAAATATCATAATAATCCTTCATTCTACTAGTAAGCTCTACTTTACCAAATACTGACTCAATCTTTTCTGCTAAAACAGTTTCAATATTATAAGCCCATACCGAAACATATTTATTGTCTAACAATGGCTTATACTGATAAATAATCGCTTTAGGAGTAATAACATCACCTGTTGCCACATCAATTTTAAGAACCTCTTTAATATTTTCAAATAAAAAATTCAAATAAATCCGATAGCCTCCGTATTCATCTTCTTCTCTAATAAGATTAATAGCTTTTATCTCAAATTTTATATTATCATCTAAATCGATGCTTATAATAGCATTAATCATTTTTAATATCTGCTTTTCACTAAACATAATCTTCGTTATAGAAGCATCAATATCCATTGTACTTCTTGCTTCTACTCCAAACAAAGTTCCTAATAAAAAGCCGCCCTTTATTATAAAATTATCTTTATATTCACTCTTAGCTAATCGAACAACAAAACGATCAAAAACATAAAATTTTAACATAATATTAAAATTTACATTCTTCTCTTTACTAATGTTTTTGAGTTTATCTTTAACTTGCATACTATTCATAGTACATACCAACAAATTCCATTACATCTTTATAAAT